>JBAZND010000001.1:0-237911 GCA_041649415.1 Parcubacteria group bacterium | reverse complement strand
GATCAGGCTTTCGCCCATTGTCGAATATTCTCGGCTGCTGCCACCCGTAGGTGTACGGCCCGTGTCTCAGTGCCGTCGCTGGGGATCAGCCTCTCAGCCCCCCTACCGGTCATTGTCTTGGTGAGCCGTTACCTCGCCAACTAACTGATCGGACCTAGGCCGCTCCGAAAGCGTCTTTTGGACTTTACCCTGCCATCCTAAAGATGGAGGGATTATTTGGGATTACCCCGCCTTTCGGCGAGCTATACCAAACTTTCGGGTACGTACCAAGGTGTTACTAGCTCGTTCGCCACTATTTCCTAAATATCGGTCGGTTTGATGTAATCGCGCTTTCTTCAATAAAGGAAATCGTTCGACTTGCATGCCTTATCCACGCCGCCAGCGTTCATCCTGAGCCAGGATCAAACTCTCAATAAAAGTGAGACAGGACATGATGCAGACTACCGCTCACGCTAGAGCGTAATGCGAGAGTCCGCGTAATATCCATATCTGACCTGAATAAACATTGGACAACTAAAAAAGTTCACTAAATAAAACTTTACTCATTTTGGTCTTTCTATTTAATTGTAGAGACCTGATTTGCCTCTTACAGGCATCGTTAATAGTAAGAGCCGAGAACCGCCTTGTCAACCTTATAAAATCTTGCTAAACTCGCTTTTGTATGAAGTCAGAAATACATCCCGAATACCACAAAAATGCGACTATCGCTTGTGTTTGCGGAAACATCATTAAGGTTGGCTCCACAAAGGAAAAAATGGAGGTGGAAATTTGCAGTAAATGCCATCCGTTTTACACGGGGACTGAAAAGCTCATAGACACTGCTGGAAGAGTGGAAAGATTTAAGGCAAGGAGAGCGAAAGGCGAAGCTATGCCGAAAAAGGAGAAAAAAGTAAGGGTAAAGAAAGTCGCCGCTGAAAAAGTTGTTACAAAAAAGACCTCCGCTAAAAAACCTGCCGCGAAGAAAACTACAAAGTAAGAGCCTTCCCGTTGTTACCCTCGCAATTTCTGCGCTTGAAAGAAAGCCAAGGCGAAGAGCGGGGGTTTGGTTTATGTAGATTCTCGCTTGCGTGGGAATAACAAAATGTCCTAATTTACTAATTGCTATATGAATAAAGTTATTTTAGAAGTGCGCGCCGGAACAGGCGGGGATGAAGCTTCAATTTTTGCTTCGGATTTAGTTCGGATGTATGAGCGTTTTGCGCAATCTCGCGGTTGGAAGTGGAGTGTGCTTGATTCAAGCACAAGCTCGCTCGGCGGAGTAAAAACTTTGATCGCCCAGATAACCGACCCTGCGGGCGGAAATGTTTATGAACTCTTAAAGCAAGAGTCGGGAGTGCACCGCGTGCAACGCGTGCCGGCGACTGAAAAATCGGGCAGAGTGCATACTTCAACCGCATCAGTTGCGATAATGCCCGAGGTGGAGGAAAAAGAGGTAGACATTAATCCGCGCGATTTGGAAATAACCATGTTCCGTTCTTCGGGTCCCGGCGGGCAAAACGTGAACAAAGTGGAAACGGCTGTTCGCATTTTACACAAACCAAGCGGCATCGTCGTCGCCTCTCAAGTTGAACGAAGCCAAACGGCGAATAAGGAACGCGCGATGGCAATATTAAGAGCGAAGATTTATGAAATTCAAATACAAGAGGAACAAGTAAGGCTTGGCAAACTTCGCCGTGATCAAATTGGTTCGGGCGAACGCGCGGAAAAAATAAGGACTTACAATTTCCCTGATGATAGGATTACCGACCATCGTATCGGGAAGAAATGGCACAATATTGAAAAAATTCTTGAGGGAGATATGGAGCCGATAATAAAGGCTTTCCAGAAAACCAATTCCGCTTAATACTCGCCGAGGCGGACCATCTAGAAGCGGTTTTATAATCCTAAGGCTTTAGCCCACAACGACAGATCACTTCCGGTTTCAAATCTATTCGGGTCGTTCCCGCCGTCTTTTTCGGCCTCTCCAGCTCGGTGTTCCGATTCAAAAGTAGTAGCTAAGACATAGCCCGTATTCCCATATATATATGCGAAATAGAGGTTGGCTGTAGCATTGTTTTCGGGATCAATAGGTAATTGTTCAAAGGGCGACCCGCCGGGAAGAGCTTTTAAGTTAATCGGCAGCCAGCCTGCGCCGTCCGTTTTTTGCAGATCGCTTTCAAGAACGCAATGATATGACCATCCGATGGAGAGATCCGGCAAAGAAGAAAGCAGATTATCGCAGGTTGGAGAAGTATCAGGAATGGAAATATAGACCGTGTCCGCTTCTCCCTTATATCCGCCGACAACCGAATTGGAGTAAAGCGTTACGGCTTTGGACAAATTGTCCAGCTCTCCAATTCTTTTAGAGTCTCTTGCTTGCGCCAAAAATTCACTGGGATTTAAAACAATCACAACCGCGCTTAAGAGAACCGCAAGAATGGCGATAACGATTAATAGTTCGACAAGAGTAAAACCTTTTATAGGCTTTGAAAACATAATTATCTGCTCGCCTGGCTGCTATTTAGGACAGCGATATCCGCTTCAAATCCGGAAGCGCGTTCAAGAACGGGGTCGCCGTAAGCAAAGCGATAATAATGCCATCGGGTTCCGGCGTAATATTTTGCCGCCGCGCAACGTTCCCTAAGCGTCTGTTCAGGAAGAACGTTCTTGTTTGCAGACCCATAATTCCGACAGTCGGCGGAATTATAAGCATCTTGAAGATAGAGAGAGGTAGCGACGAAAGCGTCGCGATTGTTCCATGGGTTGGCTGGTTTGATTCCGGTAATTTGAGAAATTCTGTTTTTATACAATGCCCATGTTGAAGGGATAAATTGCGCCGGACCCATCGCGCCGCCGTAAGCTCCGTCTGAAATTATGGGACAGGAAACTTTTATGTTTCCGGCGGAAAGTTCATTCTGCAGGCCAAGTTCGGCTATTATTTCTAGAAAGGCGGGAATGTCTCTCGTTGGGTGCATGGCAGTTTGATAATCGCAACGCCCGACATTTTTTCCTAGAGCCGACTCTTGGTCGAGGACGGCGAGTAAAAGAGCCGCGCGAATTCCGGTTGTTCCTTCGGCAAATTTGGCAAGGTTATAAGCTTCCGCGAAAGTCATTTCTCCTCCCCCCACCATGTGGTAAAGTCGCGCTCTTATCTCGGCGGCTGTCTGCTTGGTCTCGGAGAGAAGTTTTTGATATTCCGCTTCTTTCCCTTTGGTTACGGTTAAAACTTCGTCTTTATCTTTCTTCAAAGACTCAACGGCTCGCTTTTGAGATTCCTGATAGGCTCTTAGGCTTTCCGCATCCGCTTTTTCGAGACCCAATTGTTCTTTTTGGTCCACGTAATCCTCGCGCAAACCTTCCAGTTCACGGAGTGTGTCTTGCAAGTCATTCTGGATAATTAGGATATTGTTAATGTTTCCAAAGAAGTCGGAAAGTGATGGATTCGTGAGCAAAATCTCCACAAGATTTTGGTCTTCGTTTTTCTTTATGTCGCGGAGCGCGGCGGCGATTTTTTCTTTCTTTTGCTCTATTCCCGATTCCGTCTCGCCGATTTTAGTCGTAGTGGCGTTTATCTCTCCGTTTAATTTTGATAAGTTCAAGGTTATTGCCTTGACCTGAAGATTCATCTTGCTTATCTGGGTGTTTAGGCGGTTAATTTCTTCCTTAAGAGTGGAGCCTTGTTGCTGGTATCCCTGGACGGTTTTCTCGTATTCGGCGATTTTCGTTTCCAACTCGGCGAGTTCGGATTCAAGCCTTGCTCTCTCTTCGGGGCTTTGAACCGTTTGGGCGTTCAGGTCAAGTGTCGGAGCGAGCACAGAGCTGAAACAAATAGTAGCGAGAACCGCAAAAATCGCTAAAGAAACTTTGGCGGGCAGTTTTAACGATTGTCTATTTTTTTTAGGAGACCAAGAAAGATTGATACGCGATTTAAGTTCGGAGCAAGAATCCCTTTTGGCTTGGCTTATATCTACTAAAACTTTTGGTTTTAGCTGCATGGCAAAATTTTTAGGCTGACCCTTCGGTCTTGTCCTCGGCCTCTGTCGCTCTCACGCGTTTTTCTTCGCCCTCGGTTATGATATCCTCCACGCTCGCTGGGGTTTCCTCAATTTCTTCTTCTGGAGCGGAGGCGGTTGCAATGACCGTATCGGGGTCGGTAATTATTTCGTAGTTTTCACCAGTGGGTAAATCTTTAACATAAATACTTCCGTCAAGTTCCGTGATTGCCTCAATATTAACCTCTATTTCGTGCGGAAGATTGGATGGCAAAGCCTCTACTTCAATCTCGTCCATTGACTTAATAAGGACGCCTCCCAGCTCTTTAACGGCAGGAGATTCTCCGACAAAGACGAGCGGAATGGGAGCGGTAATTTTTTCGTCAAGTCTTATTTTAAAGAAATCAACCGATAAGAATTTCCCCGAAATGGGGTCTTTTTGGTAGTCATGGATAATGACGGGATAAATATCCGTTCCTGCCTGGAGATTTATGATGGTGTTCTCGCCCGCTTCTTCAAAAACCTTGCCAAAGTCCTTCGCGGGAACGGCAATGTGTTTATTTTCAAACTGTTTCCCGTAAATCTCCCCCGGAATAAGATTCGCTTGGCGTAGCGATTCGGGTTTTACGGATGATTCTCTAATTTCGGCGTTCAGATTAAGCATGTTGCATTTGTGCACTTCGGCCGGTAAGCCCGGCCTTTAATGCTCTTGATTATACCAATTTATTGAACAATTTCAATCTCTCAAAAACGATGTTTTGAACGGCTTTTTCGGAAGCGGAAAAAAGTTTGTAAGGGGCGACTTCATCCGGATTGGCGTTGAGTGATGATTCTAGTCCTCGTCGCCAAGCAAGTCTTATTTCGGTATTAATGTGAATCACTGACACTCCGGCATATATCGCTTGGATAAAATCTTCGTCTCTTAGTCCCGAGCCGCCGTGGAGAACGATGGGAGCGGAAGTGATTTTTTTGATTGCCCGCACGCGAGCGAGATCAAGACGCGGATTGGGCATGTGTTTTAAAATGCCGTGAATGTTTCCGATTGCCGGCGCAATAAGATCAACGCCTGTCTGGTCGGCGAATGTTTTAGCGTCTTCCGGTGATGTAAGCGCTTCGGGAACCAGTTCCGCATCCATAGGAAAATCTTCCAAGAGTTTGGACGTTCCGCCAACATGGCTTACTTCCCCTTCCATTATGAATTCCGGATTAATGGATCTGGCTAATCGGACTGCTTCACGGGTTAGTTCAATGTTTTCCGAAAATGGAAGATGCGAGACGTCAAATACGACTGAATCGTAACCGGCTTCAACCGCTGCTTTTAATTTTTCTAGCGAATGGATATGATCGCCGTTTAGGAAAACCTGAGCGCCGTTTTCCTTGAATTGATTTTTAATGGATACGGCTAGATGATACCCCAAATAATCGGATTCGCCTTCGGATGTGCCGAGAAAGACGGGTAGATTTAAGTGATACTCGCGAGAAACGTTTTCCACTGCCGCCATTATTCCCCTTGATGTCGCAATGTCTGAAAAATTAAAGTGGCCTATGGCAACGCGTTTGTCCTCGGCTTCTTTTATAAAGCGGTATAGAAGCGGCTTTTTCATTGACTATATCTCAAACCAGCCGTCAAGAAGATGTTTTTCCATCATCTCTTCCATTTTTTCTTCTCCGGCGTATTCGGAAAAAATCTTGTTCCAGAACGCTTCTTGATAGTGATAAAGATATTTAATCATCTCTTTGTGTTTGACCAATGACATTACCGTATCAACAAGATTGAAGCTCACAAGAACATCTATCCCCGTATTGGTTTTAAAGTCTTCTCCAACCCAGTTCATCCCTCTCCAAAAGGACATATCAATGGGAAGAGTATCAAGCATGCGCTCCGCTTTCTCCCAGTGAAGCGCTTCCGGATTGATATGCGGTTCAAAGAGTCTCCAATCATGTTCGTCGTCTTTCGCGAAATATCTGGGAATAACCAGCCATTTGGCTTTTTCTCCTTCGGGGAGTCGTTTGTCCAGAGCGTCGCCGCGTAAAAGCAAAATCAGATTTTTTGAAAAACCGTCCGGTTTGGCGGCTATATTTCGGATCAACCTTGAATAAAAATCCATTTCGCTAAAGTAATGGAGAATAAGGCTGAATTCGCGAAGAATCTCACCTGATATGCCTAATTGGACGGGCAAAGTGAATATAAGGCCTATCTCCTTTAAATGACTGACATTATGATATTTCTTTTTAACGAAACCGTTTGGCTCTCCCATCCAGCGCGAGTTTATGGCCTTTACCTCTATTTCCCTCTCTTCAAAATCGTTCGGTGTAAGCGTTTCGTATTGCTTGAAGAAAACGTCATTCAAAAACTCGGAGCCTTCTATAAAGCGGAGGGAGGCATATATTTCGTATATGTCTTCCTTTGCGAGCAAATCTTTAACGTTCTCATAGCCCAAGGCTTTTATTACTTTCTGCGGAGGTTCGTTTTCTATGAACTTACGCGCAACGTCAAGTTTCATAAACAATCCTTTGTTTGGGCTTGCCACCGTTCTGGCCTTGAGAAGCAGTTTGTTACAATGTTCGGATGAAGCTGGAGACGGGCAGCCCAGAAGTTTAAAAAGCGCGCTGTCATCAGCTTCAATTTTGGAAATCAAAGCGTCATATACTTCTTTAGCTTCCACGTTTCGTCCAATCCCCAGAGTATCAAGACAGCGTCTAATGAGTTCCTCATTCTGTTCCATTATTCTTTGAAGCACGCCTGAAGTTCCAAACGAAGCATTCATTTTTCGTTCAAGATTAAGAACGGTGTCTTTGTCGGTGCGCAATATTTTAGCCGCTTTTTCGAATGATTCCATAGTCTTATTTTACCCTATTTTGGCTTATTCCTAATTTACGGTATCTGGAAGCGTTATCAAACTCCTTCTTGTATAGAGCGTTCTCCGAAGCGCCAATGTTCTCCACAACTGAAGCGGCGTTTGCCGTGGCGAGACGGATGGCATATTTGATTTTTTCCGGAACATAGCTGTTACAGTCCGCTTTGCAACGGATTAGTCCCGCGACAAAACCGGATCCGTAAGCATCTCCCGCTCCTGTTCGATCTGTCATTCTCTTTTCCTTGAAAATACCCGCTCTAAAAATGTATTCGCCGTTTGAGACAACCGAACCTTTATTTCCTCTCGTAACAGCGACAATTCCCGGCGCGAGTTTATCAATTATTCGGAATACTTCCGCTTCGTTTGAAAAAGGAATTCCTGTAAGTTCCGCCGCTTCACTTTCGTTCAGCACGAGAAAGTCCACGTATTTCAAATTGGCAAGTAATTGTTTTTTCCCTTCGCGAATGTGCCTAAGGGTCGGGTTAAGAGCGAGTTTTACGCCCATTTCGTATGACGCTCTCGCCAATGTTGAAAATAGCTTATACGAATCGCCCGGGAGAGAAACATACCACCATTTTGCTCTTAATCGTTTTAGATTTATATCCTTAGCGGAAATAGCGGCTCCCGCTCCTTGATAAGTGATGATGGAACGCTCGCCACGTTCCAAAAGCACGGCAGAGCGGGAGGTGGGAAGAGTTTCATCCCAAATAATGAATTTATCTTTTACTCCTTCGCCGTTTAAACGGGAATAAATCATTTCGCCTGCGACATCCTGCCCAAGTTTGATTGCCGTGGCGGTTTTTAATCCTTGCCGCCGAAAAGTTACAGCTGTATTAACGGCGTTTCCTCCGGAAGTTATCAAAGAATTTTTTGCTGAAAATTTTTCGCCGAAAGGAATGACTATGGCGCGTCCCGAAGGGGTATTCCATGGCACGGAAGGAAATTCCGTTTCAAGAAAAAAATCAACGGTGGAAGAACCGATTGTAATGATATCAAGCATTTTTGATTGCTCTTTTTGCGGCGCGGACGATGTCTTTCGCGGACATTTCGTATTTTTGGACGAGTTCCCACGGATCGCCAGATTCCCCAAACGTATCCTGCATTCCGATAAATTCCATTGAAGTTGGCTTTTCCTTTGCGAGAAGTTCGGCAATTGCGCTTCCGAGTCCTCCGATAACGGAATGATCTTCAACGGAAACGAACGCTCCGCATTTTTTCGCCATTTCTAAAATTTTCTTTTCATCCAAGGGTTTTATGGTATGAACGTTTAAAACAACTGAGCCAATGCCTTCTTCGTTCAACGTTTCGGCGGCAGTTAGAGCGTTTGCGACAAGCGGGCCGCAAGCGGCAATGCATACTTGAGGAATTTTGGTTTTTCTTTTCTTGCCGCCCGAAGAGTCCCAGAATATCTCGGCTTTGCCTGGAATAAAAGGCGCTTCTTCCGTGGTTATTATAGGCGTCCTCTCGCGAACGAATCTTAGATAAACCGGGCCCCACATTTTGGAAGCGGCGATAGTTGCCTTTTTAGCTTCAATAACATCGCAGGGAACGATAACTTTCATATTCGGCATGACTCTCATGGTCGCAATATCTTCAATTGCTTGGTGAGTCGCGCCGTCCGGCCCCGTCATAATTCCCGCATGATGACCGGCGATTTTGACGTTTGAATCGTTATAGGCGATAGTCGTCCTGATTTGCTCCCAATTTCTTCCCGGGGAAAAGGCAGCGTATGAAGCGATAAACGGAATCTTACCGCTTATGCCGAACCCTGCGGCTATGGAAGCCATTCCCTGTTCGGCAACGCCGACGTTGAAAAATCTTTTTGGAAATTTTTCGGCAAATTTGTCGCATCGAGTGGATTCGGTTACATCTCCCGCAAGCACAACGATGTCTTTATTTTTCTCGCCTTCCTCCGCAAGCGCTTCGCCAAAACCGTTCCGAATGGCATCAATGTCGTCGTTCCGATGTTTGTTGATAAAATCTTTAAGCATTTACTTTTTCCTATTTATTTCCTCAAGCGCTATTTTTGCTTCTCGGCCGCTTGGCGCTTTTCCATGCCATAAATAATTATTTTCCATAAAGCTCACTCCTTTTCCGGGAATCGTGTGGGCGATAATAACCGTCGGTTTTTCATAGATCGCTTCGGCTTCGCCTGCCGCCGAAATGATTTCGTAAGGATTATGTCCGTCCACTTCAAGCACGTGCCAGCCAAAAGAAATATATTTGTCGCGTAGCGGCTCCAAGGGCATAACATCCTCCGTATGCCCGTCTATCTGGATATTGTTTCTGTCCACTATCGCGGTTAAATTGTTGATTCTCATTTTTCCGGCAAACATTGCCGTTTCCCAGTGGTTTCCCTCATCGTGCTCTCCGTCCGAGAGAAGACAATACACGCGCCATTTTTTGCCATCAATTTTTCCCGCAAGAGCTACGCCTATTGCTTGTCCTAAGCCCGTCCCCAAAGGGCCAGAGGTAGTTTCTACTCCGGGAAGCGAGGTTCTGTGAGGATGTCCCTGCAGGCGCGAATTGGTTTTCCTTAAAGTTAAAAGCTCTCTTGTCGGGAAATAGCTGGCAATGGCCATGGCAGCATAACGCGCGGGACATATGTGACCATTTGAAAGAATCAGTCTGTCCCTTTCTTCCCATGAAGGATTTTTAGGATCGTGTTTTAAAACGTGAAAATAGAGAGAAGCAAAGACGTCGGCCATTCCCAAGGAGCCGGCAGAATGTCCCGAGCGCGCTTCCACAAGCATTTTAATTATTTCGCTCCTTATCTCTGTCGCTTTTTCTTCTATGAGTTTTAATTTTGCCTCGGTTATTTCCTGTATCATTTACGCTAGTGATTTTAATTCCAGATATGCTGATCTGGGATTCTCGGCGCCGAAAATGTAGCTTCCGGAGAGAACAATATCGGCTCCTGCTTCTTTCAGATGAGGAATCACTTCGGGATTAACGCCCCCGTCTATTTCAATTATAGCAGAGGGTAGATTATCTTTTATGAATTCAATTTTCTCAAAAGTTCCTAAACACATTTTTTGTCCCGAGGGGCCCGGCGAGACGGCGAGAATTTGAAATTCATCAAAACTATCCGCGTATTCAATCGCCGATTTAGCGGAAATATTCGGCGGAATGGAAAGACAAGGGGTTATGTTTTTTTCGCGGCAGAGTTTTGCCATTTTTCTTGCATCTTCTTCGCAATCTATGGGAACTGCCGCTTTTTTCACGAGTAGCGACCATTTTTCTATTTCAGATGATGGATGTTTCATCATTAAATGAACGCCTATGTTAAATTCCAAATTATTTTCTGCCAGAAAATTTTCCAAATAAGCTGGGTCGTTCCATTCCGGCTTAAGGGCATATACCCCATCTGAAATGTCAATGTGAATCTTTTTCGGAGTTTCGGAAAGAATTTCGTTCGCTTTTAAAAGCTTTTCTTTCACACACTCTAAATCATCACAGTTTATAACGGGGATTATTTCCATTTTGGCTTATAATGACTTAACTTTTTCCTCAACGTCTCTGATTTTCGCAATTCGCCTCATAAACCGCAGTTCTTTCGCAAAAGGAGTCTGAAGCCACGTGGCAAGAATGGTTTTCGCCGCATAATCGTCGATTAGCTCCGCGGCGAGAGCTAAAACGTTTGTGTCGTCATCGTTTCGGCTCAAGTAGGCCTGGTCCGGAGTCATGGCAAGCGCCGATCTTATGCGCGGAAATTTGTTGGCCACAACGTCTGCGCCTATACCCGAACCGCAAGCGATAATTCCTTTGCTCCCATCGGGATTCATACTTACTTTCTCCGCGACAAGGGAAGCGATATCGGGATAATCATCATCCGGCATGAGGGTTTCGCTTCCCAAATCGGTGACAGTATATCCGCTGTCCTTTAGATAATGTTTCAGCGATTCTTTAAGATTAAATCCTCTATGGTCGGCGCCGATGTAGATAATCACGTGTTTTTCGCGTTTTTTATTTTTGCGTTCCTTGAATATTTTCCAGTAATTTCTGCAATCCCTCGTCGTTAACGTTAATATTGTCGTTTTGGTACGTAGTGAGGTGTAGGGCAAAGAATTCTTGAAGACCCTGTTTAATCTTCGGCGAAATTGCAACAGCGACCACCGATATCGTAATTACGACAACTGTGATAAGAACGCCGCCGACAATGGCAAGAACTTTAATCCATCCTTTCTTTCCGGGGATGGTGGAGGCAATTTCCGGCTTCTTGTTTTTCAGGTCTTTATATAATCGCCACAAGAAGCAAAAACTTACCGGCATAATGACAAAGAATTCAAGTAAAAATTGGAGTATGGGCTGACCTAATATAGTGATGACTATTGTTCCTCCCATAACAACCAAGCTGAAAAGGGTAAGTCTTCCGACTATCGGCCAAAAGAAACCTTTTATGTAGTTTTTGCTCTTAATAAGAGCAGACATCCCTTTCGTTCCGTCGTCCATAAAAATAAGCGAAGAAAACATAAGAAAAACAGATATGATGATGCCCGGGATTATGCCAGCGATGAAACCGGGCAACACGACCAAAGCTATGAGGATTATTATCCAAAGATAGCTTTTAAGATTTTTCCAGATGAATTTGAACGACTCTTTGACTTTTGCTCCGTCTTTCATGGAATACATAAAGACACCGTTCATAAAGCACTTCCCGAAAGCGAAGATTATCATGGCCAAAGCGCTTATAGTTGCTCCAAGAGCGACATTTGCTATCCCCGCCATAAATCCCACTATTATGAGCGGCGTAAAAACGATGCTAACGGCTAAGGTAATGAGCGCGAGGACGGAAATTGTTTTGAAGCGAGTTTTAAAATCATTGAACGACTCCTTAAACAAAGAACCGAACGAATTTAATTTGATTTTTTCCATTTTTATTTGATGTTTTTTGCGACGAGAGAGACATGCGACAACAGCGTCTCCACATATCCAGCTTCATTATCATACCACGCAAGAACTTTGACGAGATTTCCTCCCACGACCTTTGTAAATTGCGCGTCTACAATTGAAGCATGCGGTTCTCCTATTACGTCCGAAGAAACAAGAGATTCATCCGAAACGGATAAAAGTTTTTTAAAACGGGGTGATTTTGCGGCCTTTCGTAAAATATCGTTAATCTCTTCCGCCGTAACTGGACGCTTGGCAACAAAAGTTATGTCGGCGATTGAACCGGTCACGGAAGGAACCCGAATGGCTATGCCGTCAAACTTCCCGTCAAGGCTTTTAACCGCTCTTGTCACGGAAAGAGCGGCGCCGGTTGTTGAAGGAATTATGTTTTGAGCCGCCGCGCGTCCCCGTCTAAAATCGCTTCCTTTAACGGGAGAGTCCACGAGCGCTTGCGTCGCTGTATAGGCATGAACCGTATTTAACATTGCCTTTTCAATGCCCGGGTTATCCGCAAGCGCGGCGATGACGGGAGAGGCGGCGTTTGTCGTGCAACTGCCATTTGAGGTGATTTTGCAAGTGGAACTTTCGTTTTCGTTAACTCCCAGAAGCACCGTTTTCCCCATGATTCCGTCTGCATCCTTTGCCGGAGCAGTGATAACAACGCGTTTTGCCCCGGCTCTAAGGTGCGCGGAGGCTTTTTCATAAGACTCAAAAACTCCGGTTGACTCAACCACAATATCTACTCCCAGTTTTCGCCACGGCAGTTCGGCAGGCTCTTTAATTTGAAAAAATTTAATTTTTTTGCCGCGGACAATGAGGTTTTCGCCATCTGTCTTGACGTCGTATCCAAAAGCGCGATAAACGGTGTCGTATTTCAGAAGATAAGCGAGATTATCAAGATTCCCCAAATCGTTTATGGCGACAATTTCAATGCCTCTTTGCCCGAATGCCCGACGAAAAAACAGACGGCCGATGCGGCCAAACCCGTTAATAGCTATCTTTGCCATGGTTGGATTATACCCCAAAAAATGAGTTTTTAGTATTTTTTACGAATTAATAACGGCTGTTTCCCTTGACCGGCGCGATTCTGTTGATTGGGGAAAAATATTTAAACTTGGCGGCGGGGCAAGAAATTGATAACCAGAAAAATAATAAGTCCCAATGCCGCAAAAGTGGCGCCATAAGCAAATGCCCAGAAGGCGTCAAACTTAGTCCATAAAAGTCCTCCGATAAGTCCAGCAAGAAGAGACGAAACGCCAATAGCAGTTTGAAGAAAACCCTGCCCCGTTGCTAAAAGATCAGGGTCCACAAGTTTGGTTGTGAGAGCCCGGCCGATTCCGTCCGTCGCGGCGGAATAAATTCCGAACAAGGCAAATGCCAGAACCGCCGTCCAGATAGAATTCGCGGCTGTTCCGAGAATAAAGTAACAAGCGATCGCCGACACAAAACCAAAAGGGATGATAAATCGCTCTCCTATTTTGTCCGACAGTTTTCCGAATGGCACGGCAGCAATGACAAAAACCAAGCTGTAAATTAGATAAAGCAGAGGTATGTTCGCAAGGGACGAACCAATTTCGATGGGCCTCAAGAGCATTAGGGTAATGGGTAATGTGCCCATTCCAAAGACAAAAATAGCGAGCAAGAAGAGGGCAAATTTCTTATTCTTTTTGAAAATCGCCATATTGAATCTCATCGGCGGACGTTTGGAATCAACAGGAGCGTCCTTAATGAAAACAAAACTCATGAGAGCGAGAAGCCCTATGCCAAAGGCGATAAAGAAAAGCGGACGATAATTATTTCCTCCGAACAGGGGTAAAATCAAAAACGCGCTTAAGGGACCTGCGATTCCTCCAATGCTGTCCATCGCGCGTTGGAAGCTGAAAGATTTGCCGAGTTCTTTTTTTTCAACCGATTCCGAAAGAAGCGCGTCTCTTGGCGCTTCGCGGAAACCTTTGCCGACCCTGTCTATTATCCGTATGCTTAAGACTCGCCCGAAGGAAGAAGCTATGGCATAAATGGGCCGCACCGCAACCGATAGCATATAGCCAATAATCGCGAGCGATTTTCTTTTATGGATCCTGTCCGAAACGTAGCCGGAAATGATCTTTAAAAAGCTTGCGACTGCGTCGGCGATTCCCTCAAAGATACCGACAAAAACCGGCGGAACGCCCAACGTGACGCTTAAAAACACCGGCATCACGGATTGGATCATCTCGTTTGAGAAATCATTGAAAAGGCTTACAAGGCCTAAGAAAAAGACGTTTCTCCGAAAGCCGAAAATTCGGTCTTTCTTTTCCGATAAATTCATTCAGTAGGTAATTTTACCACTATCCGGCAGTTTATTCTTCCGATAAAAATTAGGACATGCTTCAAGCGCCGCGTCTATGCGGTCCGGAGAAGAAATATAGCGCGTTCCGGGTGGAATGTTTTTGGAGACCGCGATTATTCGCCCTTCTCTTATCCAAAAGATGTTTATGGGAAACTGCATCCCAACCGTCCAAAAAATTTTTCTTGAGGGAAAAAGAAAGCGAAAAAGCATGGCATTTCCTTTCTCGCAATTTTTCTTACCTATAAGACCAACTATCTTGTTCGCAACAGAACGGGCTTCGGTAACCTCAATTCGCACTTTTCCAATGGTGATTTCCGTCTTCTTTGGAGAAGGCAGGAAAATTAAAGCAACCGGCAATATTATTGATATAAATGCGGCAAAACAAATCATTTTCTTATATTGTAGACAGCGATACCGAAAGCAACAGATACGTTTAATGACTCCTTCTTCCCAAACATCGGAATTTCAAAAATTTTATCGGAATTTTTAAGAACTTTCTGCGATATACCTTCTACTTCGTTCCCGAAGACTAAAGCAATGTCGAAGTTTTTATAATTATTCAATTTGCTAATGTCTTCCGACTTTTCATTTTGTTCAATGGAAAATATTTTTATTCCTTTCCTTTTTGATGAATTAACTGCGCGCAGGGTGGAAGAAAAATATTTCCAGGGCATGGTTTTTTCGGCGCCCAGGGCGACTTTTTCAATATCGCGTCTCGTGCGGCCGAATTTATCTACGGGAGTTGGTGTTGTGCCGCATAAGTAAACTTCCGATATTCCAAAAGCATCGGCGGTACGGAAGATAGAGCCAACATTATGTGCGGAGCGGATGTTATCTAGAATGGCAATTGTCATTCCGAATTAGATATTAAAAAAGAAGGAAGTTCCTCACTCCTTCCTTCTTTTTGCTTTCGCTGATGGTAATTATAGCAGTATCTTTATCCAGACAACACCTCTTCTGTGGATAACTTGTCATTATTTTCTTTTTTGAAGGTAAGAATAAATGTCCAAAACAGCGCGGGCGGCATCGCCTGCTGCAATGTTATTTTGTTTGTAATCACTATCTGTTATGTCTCCGGCAGCCCATATCCCTTTCAAGGAAGTCTTGCCTGTTGAATAATCAATCACAATCTCTCCTTTATCATTCAAATCAACTAAATCTTTTACCATATCCGAGTTTGGAGTCATACCAATTTCTACAAACACGCCCTCTATGGTTAATTCTTTTTCTTCGCCCGAATTTATGTCTTCGTATTTCAAGCCCGTAAGGAGATTATTGCCCAATATTTCCTTTATTTTGGCGTTTAAAATTACTTCTGTTTTGCCGCTCCGCAAGACATCTTCATAAGTCGTTGGGTCGCCTTTGACCTCGCTTTTAAATTCAATAAGGTAAATTTTTGAAGCGTATGGAATCAATTCTATGACGGCTTCCAATCCAGCGTTCCCCGAACCGACAACGGCGACTTCTTTTCCTTTAAAGAGGGGCGCGTCACAGGTCGCGCAAAATACCACCCCTTTACCGATGAATTTTTCTTCGCCCGCGACGTTTAGAAGACGATGTTTACCGCCGGCGCATATTAAAATAGTTTTTGTTTCGGTTTCTTTTCCGGAAGCTGTTTTAACCAGAAATTCGCCGTTATTTCTAATAATTTCTGAGACTTTATCTTCCAATATTTCTATTCCTTCTTGCGAGCGCAAATGTTCTTCCAAACTCTTCGCTAATTCCCAACCGGAAATTGATTTTGTGCCAATCCAGTTGTAGATATTCCTAGAAACGGCCGATTGTCCGCCAAAAGAATCGGTAATGACAACTGTTTTTATTTTTTTTCGAGCGGCGTAAATTCCGGCGGAAACGCCTGCCGGACCACCGCCAATGATGACCAAATCATACATGGAAAGTTTAAATTTCAGGACTGTTCCCTGCTTTAGCGAGAATTTCTTCTATCTGCGGTTTGTTAAAACCGACAATTATTTCATCCCCTATCTCAATCACCGGCACGCCCATTTGGTTAGTGCGAGCGACCATGTCTTTTGCCGCCGTTTCGTCCGTTGAAACGTCTATTTCTTCATACGAAAACCCGTTTTGGTCAAAAAAGTCTTTGGCCATTTTGCAATATCCGCAGAATGGAGTGGAATATATTTTTATTTTTACCATTGGTTTATATTTTAATGCTCTTTCCGCCCATTATATTCTTAACAGCAAAAACCACCAAGAGGGCGCCAATGACGGTATTGCTGTAAAAAAGAATTGTTCCGACTGAACCGAGAAGGATGGGCGATAAAATTACCCAAATTCCAAAAACAAGAATTACCCAATTAAATGTTTTAGCGGTCATTTTAAATTGTGGTTTAAGTATAGCAGAACCAAAAACCGCCGAATAGGCGGTTTTTGGCGTGGACCGGACGGGAGTTAAACCCGTTCTTCCATCTGTCGAGAATGGTGTGCTAATCGTATACACTACCGGCCCGTTCCGATCCACGAACGTTATTTTAACATATGTAAAAACACGAAAACCCCGTGAGGGGTTCTGTGCGACAGATGGAATGAGCCAATAGTGATCAGCTCACCATTCTAGTAGGAATTGTATATTAATGCATACACATATGTCAATATTCTACACCTCTACACTTGAGGTAAGACCGGGTTTTTTGCGAAGAGCTTCCACAATTTCCTTAAGCGTCGGCTCACGAAGAATAATGAGGGCTAAGAAATAAACGATAAGACCGGCTGAGAGAATGATGGCCGGATAGGCATGCAAAAGCAAAAGGCCGATAACTACAGTGGACATGATGAGCGTGGATATAATAATCCGGTGAATGTCGGGGAACACACGAAATGAGAGTGATTTTTTGAGTCTTACCACTCCGTAGACGAAAAGCGTAATCTGGACGATAAGGGTTGCGAGAGCGCATCCGGCGATTCCTAAAAAAGGAATCAGCGCCAAATCAAGGGCGACGTTTGCGAGAACGCCTATCGCCAGATAGCCGTAAAAAGATTTTTGGCTGTTTCTGGCAAAGAGGGCATTCGTGAAAAAGATGGAAGGAAAAACAAAGAGGAACGTAGCGGATAAAAGGGCAAAGCTTATATAAGACGACTGGAATTCCGGTCCGTATAACAAATGGATGACGGATTTTGCCGCAAGAACGCCACCCAAAGCTAACGGTATTGCAAATAGATAAACAGCCTTCAAACCTTTTTCCAACGTTTCGCGGAATTGACCAGTTTTTTCCGCTTCACGAGAAAGAGTAGGAAGAAAAGCAGCAACAAGAAGACTCGGAATAAGATAAAGAAGCTGGACGGGTTTTTGGGCGGCGGCAAATAATCCAACGTCCGAAGCCGAGCCAATGGAACCTAAAACAATCGTGTCGGTATTAACCGTAATCACGCCCATTAAACTTACGAGACCAAAAGGCCAAGCAGAAACGAGAATCTTCTTAATTAACTTCCGATTAAATTCCTTTACAAGCCCTTTGAAATAATGTCTAAGAGGCAGGAAAACCGCGATAAGGCCGATTAACGTGCCCAAAACGTAACCGAATGCGAGATGGGCGGCTGTTGGATCGATAAATAAGAACATAAGACCGAAAGCGACAATGCCGATATTCGTAATGATTTGTCCTTCAGCCTCAATGTCCATCCGTTCAAAAGAACGCGCGAGAGCAGAGACATAATCCCTTAGCGAGTCAAAGATAAAGATAATGATAATCAGATAAATAAGACTTGCGGCTTCGGGAATACGAATAATGACGTCCTTTAAAAGCACAGCGAGTAAAGCCAGGACAATGAGAAGCGCTAGTTTAATCGCGAGTCCAGTTGAAAGATACTTCCGAACAAGATTCGGATCGCGGTTTCCTTCGCGGACCAAAAGCGCGTTGATGCCAACGTCCGAAAAAACGGTAAAGGCGGCGGCAAGCGAAATGGCGTAAGAAAAGATTCCCCAGTCGGATGTGCCAAGCAAGCGGGCGGCGATAATAATGAGAATTGCCCGAAGCGCGCGGCCGACTATCTGACCGGAAAACAGCCATACAGCATTTTTAATAATTTTAGAGTTCACCGATTAATTATAAGGAAAGGGATGAATTGGAGCGAGTTTAATCCTCTTTACCGTCTTGATGTAAAGATTATCGACAGTTTATAATGGGAGTGTATCATCACGAAAAGGCTCCCTTGAGGTTTCGTCCTCCTGGGGCCTTTTTTTATTTAATGCTCCAACTTTTTTTCATTCTGCTAATAAAAGATGTGTATTTAAGGTGTTCATCGTTTACTTTTTTAGTAGAGCTGAATAATGAAATTCGTTTGGGATGAAAACTTGTTCCGATAAGCAACCAAAAAACGGGTAAAACCCGTTTTTTGGTTTAGGAATTGCGCGATGAACTATCTAATCTGCAACAACTGCGTTTGAAGTTTAGTTACTAACTGCATAAGCAAGTTTAAGAGTTGCGTTCTTAACGTCTGTAGTTGAGTCTGCAGTTGAGTTTGAAGCTGATTAGACGTTGCAGAAGAGCTTGGAATCTGGTCGGCGGGAACATAAATTATTCCGGGTTTGGCGCCAACGGTAAGCGTAATGCCGTCACCCGGGGTTTCAATAACCCCCTGCCAATCAGTAGCGCGAGTTTTAATGGTGTGCGGCCCTTCAGCGGGTAATTTCCATTCGTATTTCCAATCAATTCCATTTGTATCATTAGAGGAAAGCAACACCGCGTCTTCCCATGTGGTTCCTCCGTCAGTTGAAACTTCAACTCTATTAATGGAAGAAGCGGAACTGTCGGAGCTGGTTCCAGTAATGGTTATGGTGTCTTCTGCGGGGAAGCTTGAATTAGCAACAGGGCTCGTAATAGCAGAGGCTGGAGCACTGGCCACGATAGTCGTGCTTGAAGATGATCCAGCACCAATGCGGCAAACAACGCCGGTATTTGATATCGCGCCTTGGCTCGTTCCAGCTCCCTTTGCCTCAACGTTGAAGAAATAGGTGGCATTCGGCGCAAGACCGATTAAGAGATTGGATCCGGAAGATTGTCCGGGCGTGCCATTCGCGAATGTATTCACATAATCGGTCGCGGCGTTAAACAAGTTTTGGGTAGTAATATCACCCGATGAGTAACGAATAACATACCCTCCGGTAACGCCTGCCGGTACCGTCCATGTAAGATAAACTGCTCCCGCCTGATTAGGACTCTGACAGAAAAGACCGGTAACGGCAGCAGGATTTACCGTTACAGGCACATTACCGGAATCGCCAAAAGTTCCGCTTACAGCTATGTTGTAATTATTAGCCGTGCTCGCATTAACTGAATCCGTATTATCGTAAGTGATAATTATTTTATCGCCAGCAAGCACTTCAGCGGCGCCAATACCATCAGTAGGGGCGGTCAATGTGAGGACTCTGTCTTGCGTTCCAGAAAAAACCGCACCCCAATCCGTGGCAGAAGGAGCCGCGGCTAAAACTTCCGTATTTTCAAGTCCGGTTGTCGCTCCGTGAGTAAAGGTAACCGTGGCAATATTCTTGCCAGTTAAGTTGAAGTCGGCGGGAAAAGTCAGGATTATCGTATCGGTGTTATTACCGGCGCCAGTGGGCGTTACGAACGTAATAGTGTGACTAGAGGCAGCTGAAATAACGCTATTTGAGAGCGTGTCGCTCGGGCTTGTAATCGCTGCAGCCGACGCTGAATCGGCTCCAAACATCAGCATTACAGCGGCAACTCCCAATAGAGAAATTAATTTTTTAAGTTTTATCATTTTATCAAAATAATTTTATTAATTTTTATTTGTTTAGTTTTGACAGCTTTCCCTGATACTATCGACCAAGCAAAAAGCAAGTGGACACAAGGTACAAGCCGTATGGGTAAATTATAACATTGATATATAGAGGAACAATGCGAATAACCGCCTTTAAATATAAAAGTGGGAAAACAAAAACTCCCCTTAAGGGGAGTTTTTGCGCTGTTATGAGCTACAGCGAAACTACATTACGGAAGGGTGACAGTGTTCGCATCCGCAGGGATAGACCACACAGTGCCGCCATAACCGATAGCGCCAGAGTAGTCTTTACCTGTAAGGATCGTACCACCACCTAAACCACGGATGTCACCAGCTTCAACGGTAGCAGCCGAAGCAGCAGCTCCCTTGATATAGAAGCCGTCTGTTCCGTAGACACCAGCCGCAGCGGCGGCGCCAGTCTTACCAACAGCACCAGTATTGGTGATGGCAAGGGTCGGAACAACGATACCCGTTCCAGCAACAACGTCCGGATCGGCAGCAACCATAACGCGTCCCGCGTAGCGGCCGGCAGCTATGTCAGCAGCATTCGGGATTAAGAGCGTGTCACCAGCCGTGACAACTCCCGTACCAGATCCAGCGACTCCAACTAAGTAAAGCTGGTCGGTGCCAACAACGAAGGCGGCACCAGCAACACCGGTCTTCAAGATACCACCGGTGGTATTTGCATGAGTCGGAAGCAAGATCGCAGCACCAAAGTCTGTGTCGGTGGCAACAGCCAAGTCAGTTGCGGCACCGTAAGAACCAACCGATACGTTAGCAGCAGACGTGACAGACCACTGCAATTGAGTATTAATCGGCCAAACGGCAGTTGAGGTAGTAGTTACCTGCAAAGCAATCGATTGAGGAACGCCTCGGGTCAGCTGAAGCTGAGTGCCGACGATTCCGTCAAAGGTTACCGTGCCAGCAACATTGTCTACCTGACTCGCTTGAGAAGCGATAACTTGACCAGTTGATACATTGTACAGTCTGAACATAGCAACAGTTGCGAGATTACCAGCCACGTTCGGAAGTCCGACGCGGGAAGTAAAGACGATGCGGCCGATATTCACAGTGTTTGCAGTACCATTGGCAGTCAGCTTCCAGATGCCATGAGTAGTAAAGGTTCCACGAACGTTTCCTGAAGGAGACGTAGCGTCTTTCACAATCTCAACAACATTGGAACGAGTCGTGTAAGTTCCGCCCGTGCCAAGACTGCTAGTAGTGCGAAGGTCAATGGCATTAGCGTTACTGGCAACAACACCAGAAGTCTTACCGAGAGTTTCAAGGTTGGTAGCAGCAACGGTGAGGCGGGTAGTTATATTTTCAGCAGCCGGAGTCAAGAGATTGGCAACAATCCTTAGAGACTTCGGAGTATTAAGGCCGAAAGTAGTAGGAGTTAAGGTGTCGGTAGCGGCAAAACAGACGTCGCCAGCCAACACATTTCCTCCACCAGCAGTAGCGGTAATACAATTGCTGCCAACTAGAGCCGTAGCAACAGTCAGAGGAGCAACAAAGTTGGTTACTTGGGTAGTGCCATCAAAGAGGGCAACGCCTGAAGCAACGGTACTAAGATCTCCAACTGATGTAACCGGAGTGAATTGAAGCCTTCTATAGTCTTGGTCTTCGTTCTGGGCCGTAACTTTCAAGTAACCAAGGGTTACCTGGGAGACAGGACCAATGACATTCTGATCAATGGCAGTCGTAGTGTTATCACCAACAGCAAGGTAAGTGGCAGTGGCATTGATAGTCATTGCCGGTAAAGCCAAAACCGATGCTGAAGTGACGTTGTTCGGACCAGCGATGCCTGACGAGGACAAACCGGTTGCAACGACAGAACTACCTCCAACCAAAGCCAAAGTCGAGGTGACAGTAGCTGCAGCAGGAGCAGTAATCGTATTGGTCGTTCCCTTAACATACATCTTCTTAGTTGTGTTGGCAGGGATTAACCAGTTCATCGTGAATGTCTGGGTAGTGGGAGTGTTATCCCAATCAGTAGCAGCCAATGTGACTTGGTTGGACAATAAGGCTCCAGTCTCATCATAAAGACCAACGTTGCTGATTGAGCCAGCAGCAGCAGCATCACCACCAATCGTCATTGTAACAGTGTTAACAAGCATATCTTCACCAACGGCGCGGATATCATAGACGCCCAAGACCTGGGGGGTAATGGAGCGAACAACGACAGCTGAAGCACCGGCAGGAGAAGAACTGCTAACAGAGATGGAGAGTTGGCCAGCTCCGATTGTGATGGCGCTTGTAGCACCCAAGCGAGCGGTTGCGCCAGCAACTCCACCACCTGTTACACCGACACCGGAAGTAATACCCAAACCATTGATAGAGTTTAAGGCATTATCCAATTCGATGATGCGAGCAGCGCCCGAAGTGATGTCACCGATAATCTGGAATACTTTAGAGGTACCCTTGGTTAAGATGACAGGGTTTGTGAGATCAATGGTAGCTCTGCGAGTAGCAAAGTTGGCAGGAGTACCAGTAACAACACCATCAACTTTAACTCTGATGTTAGAAACATCGGTATCAGTGATAGTTGAAGCAGTACCAGCGCCGCCACCGTAAGCGACATTAAGCTGTGTTACCTTAACGTCTTCGTTGGTGCCGGCGGTAACAATGAAGTTACCGAGGACAACGTCCTTGGCGCCGACATAAGTGTTGTTCGTCGGAGTCGGAGCGCCGGCAGTAACAGTAACGGTGCCGATAGAACCACCAGCAACGATAGTATTGCTATTACCAACTATCGGGAAAGTGCCACCGAAGCTGCTGCCAATAATTTTGGAGGCAGATTCGATACCCATTTTAACGGTAGCTGACGGCGTAGCAACACCGGTCGCGGCGACATCGACAACGACGTCATAGGTCTTAGAGGTGCCTTTAGGAATGACGAGAGCCGGAGCGAAGGTAAAGGTAGAAGTACCGTTTACCTGGATCTGGGTCAAGCCTTTCTGGATGGTGCCATCATAGATTTTAACGCGAGCGATATCGGCGGCGTTCAAAGCAGCAGTACCGAATGACTTAATGGTCAATCCGGTGATCGTGGCATCCGCATCATTTCCGGCGGTGAAGGTTAAGCGAGTGACAACGTTATTCGCAGAACCAGCCAAAACATTGGTCCCAGCCGGAGTGGTAGAGGCCAAACTGACAGTCAAAGGAGCGCCGATAGGAGTCGTAGTTCCTCCACCGGTTGTTCCGCCACCAAGAGACGCGATTTTAGCGCGAGTGATGGGGCCGAAGTATCCGGCAGTAGGAGAAATTCCATTGGCAGCTTGGAAGCTAGCCAATGCATTTTTCGTCAACGAACCGAAGTAGGTTGACTCATTGCCAACGGAGCCAGCTCCGGAAGTGGCAACAGTAAAGCCCTTAGAGTTCAAATACTGCTGGAGGGCCCTAACATCTTCACCCGTAGAACCCACGGTGAGGTCGCGGGTAAAGTTATAGGTAGAAGTTGAACCACCAGTAGTAGAACCGCCGAGCTGTGCTTGAAGGGCCGAGATTTGGGCCAGAAGCGCGTTAATCTGGGCCTGAAGCTCTTCAGTCGTTTGACCGAAGGCAGGCACAGAAAAACTCGCAATGGTTGCCAAACCGATAAAGGCAACTCCAAGTTTGCGTGCAATTTTACTCATTTTGTACAAATTCAGATAATTTTTGATTTTGTTTGTTTTTTTCAGATGACCTTATTCCCCTATCCGCAACCGACCCGCCGACCATCTTCGTGAGGATGAGTGGACAAGCTTGCCGAAACAGGGAGGTCCTAAAAGCGAAATTTTTAAGCGAGGCTAGGCTAAAACAACAAAGCCTCACTATCATGTGAGGCACGGAAATAAACACAATACGGGACAACAACGGCCTCGCCTCACACAAAGCCTTTGCTCAAACCGCATTATAGCGATTCACTAGGTATAACGCAACACGAGGGAAAAGAGTTACAGGGCAATAACTTCGGGACTTTCGTTATAAGACAGTTGGGGAATATCTTCGTTTTGCTCGGTCTCGCGGGGCGTAACGGGAATGGGGGCTGTTTCGGCTGAAATAGAAACGACGCGATAGTAACTGTTCGGGCCGGGGGTGCCGACACGCTCAATTTTACCTTGTTTCATAAGGTTCTCAATCGTTCGGCGAACGGTGCGGCTACTGATTTCCGTAAACGTCATTTCCATATCTTTTAATTTAGGCATATTATGTCCGGCTATGAATTGAAGCACCTTGACCGGGTCAAAGGTAGCTTTACGTCCATGATTATTTGGCCGTGTCTTTTTAACTGAAGTTGCTGTATTGTCCGTCTGTTGTCGGGATATGTCCGCTTGACGGCGAGATATATCTGTTTGCGGTTTGGATGTGTCCGTCTGATTAGACGTGGGGGTGCTGGCCGAGTGGACAAATTTAGATGCAATGTCCACATTCTCGGGCAGTTTGTTTTCACTCTGTTTTGGCAAGACAAGCAAGTCCCTTCTAAGGCTTTCTAATTCTCTAATTAGAACAACGGCGTTAATGGGTTTTATCTCCCCCACTTCGCGGCCAAGAGTTAGGACATTTTCCGCGCGGAAAATGTTGTCTGCGTTAGGGTTTGCCGCAATAGAGATAGCCAAGTTCTCAAGTTCGGACTTCAAACTTTGGTGGCTGATGGCCGCCGCTACTTTGAACATCGCTACCGCGATGTCCGAGACAAGCGACTGAAGTCCAAAATTCATTAGCCTCTATATAGCAGAGTGGCCAAGTGGTGTCAAAGATGACAGAGACGCTGGAAAAGAAGTGTCACCCCCGCGGAGGCGGGATCCAGGTCAAAGTTCTTCGTATAAATCTTTCCAATCAGGATTGTTCTCTTCAATAAGTCGCAGTTTCCATTTTCGATTCCAATTTTTCAAATATTTTTCTCTCTGAATAGCCGATTGTGGATTTTCTGTAAATTCGTAATGAACAAGATTGTTTACCCCGTATTTTTTGGTAAAACCTTTGATTAGTCCCTCTTTATGTTCGATTACTCTCTTTTTTAAATCGCTGGTTACGCCAGTATATAAAGTACCGTTTCTTTTACTCGCCAGGATGTAGACACAATAGGTTTTTCCCACAAATTAAGATTACTGGATTCCCGCCTACGCGGGATTGACAGAGGAGAGTGGGAATGAAGAAAGGAGAAAATAACAAAAAGGACAAAGGAACGACGCCCTTCTTAAAACGTGGCGAGAAGAAGAACAACAAAGCCGACAATCGCCAGGGTTGTGGCCAAGAAATGCGCGTTCGCGCGATAGAGCTTGCCGCGAAGGTATTCAATTATCATATAAAACGCGCCGCCAAAAACGAGCGATATCGCTATCGTCGCCCACCAAACGGGAATGTTCAAATAAAGAACAGCCCACGCGAGTTCCGCAACAAGGAGAGCGGAAACGGCAGCCAAAAGAGATGAACGTCCGCCGGTTGGAGAAATGGCGGGAGTAAACGAAACAAGAGCATCGCGACAAATTAAGAAAACAACAAAAGCAAGAAGCAAAAGAGGAATAATGCCCGTGAAAAATCCCAAAAGCGAGAAAAAGACAATGGCGGCGAGCAAGAAAAAGAAAATAACGGAGCGATGAATAAATGCCACCGTTTTGACGCCAAGAAGCAGATAAAACGCCGCGGCGATGGCAAAGGCGGCAAAAAAGGAGGGATATGCCGAGAAAAATAATCCGACCACGGTAGCGAAGGATATGAACGTCCCCAAGAAACTCACGGAAAACGCTATCGGCCAGAAATAAAAGACGAGCGTTACAATGCCGGCCGCCCAGAGCGGAAGAAAATAAAGAACGGGAATTAAGACAGCCGCCTTAACTCCCAATCTTAATTTCGGAATTTTCAATACCGATTTTAATTTTTCCACCATCTTTCATTTCGCCGCGAATGATTCTATCCGCGAGTTTATCTAAGACGACTTTCTGGATGAGCCTTTTAAGAGGTCTTGCGCCGAATTCGGGGTCAAAGCCGTTTTCAGCCAAGTATTTTTTTGCCGCCGTGTTGACGCTCATCTTAATCCCCTTTTCTTCAAGGCGTTCGCGGACGGATTCAAGCTGAATGTCCACTATCTTCAGCAAATCGGCTTTGGTAAGAGATTTAAAGACGATAATGTCGTCCAAGCGATTTAAAAATTCTGGACGGAACTGGTCTTTCAGAGCTTCTAACACTCTTCCGCGATAATCTTCCTCGCGTTCGGCAATTTCCGTTTCGGAAGAAGAGAAACCTATACGGGACATTTCTCTTCCCAGTTCCGAACCGGCGTTAGAAGTAAGAATAATAATGCTGTTTTTGAAATTAACCGTTTTCCCTTTACTGTCGGTAAGCCGGCCGTTATCAAGAACCTGAAGGAGAATGTTAAAGACTTCCGGATGGGCTTTTTCTATCTCGTCAAAGAGAATGAGGCTGTAGGGCCGATGACGAATAGTCTCAGTGAGCTGTCCTCCTTCTTCGTGACCAACGTAGCCCGGAGGCGAACCGATAAGACGAGAGATGGAATGTCGTTCCATATATTCGGACATATCAACTCTTATAAGCGCGTCTTCTTTGTTGAACATAAACTTAGCCAAAGCTCTGGCAAGTTCCGTTTTACCGACACCCGTCGGCCCGAGGAACATAAACGATCCTAAAGGACGGTTCGGGTCGGCGAGACCCGCGCGAGCGCGACGGAGAGCGTTCCCGATGGCCGAAATTGCTTCGTTCTGCCCCACAACGCGTTTATGAAGTTCGTCCTCAATGCGAATCAGCTTTTCTGATTCAGTCTCCAAGAGATTTGAGATAGGAATACCCGTCCAGCGTGAAACCACTTCAGCGACGTCTTCTTTATCCACTTCTTCGCGAGCAAAACGTTTTTTGCTCCCGGGAGCAAAGTATTTCTTTTCATAAGCCGCGAGTTCTTTTTCCGCTTGCGGCAAATCGCCGTAACGGAGTTTCGCGACTATTTCCAAATCTCCTTCGCGTTCGGCAATTTCCGCTTCGCGCTTTAGGGAATCTATTCGGCGGCGTAAGTTTCTTACGTTTTCTCCCGTCATCCGTTCCGCTGACCATTCGGCGTTTATCTCATCATATTTCCCGCTGTTTTCGGCGAGCTCTTTTTCAATCTCCCCAATTCTTGCGCTTCTGGTTTTGGAAACAGGCTCGTTCTCCAAGGCTTTTTTCTCAATCTCCAAACTCGTAATGTGCTTTTTGAGCTTATCTATATCGTGAGGAATAGAATCGGTTTCAAGCTTTCTCGCCGCCGAGGCTTCGTCAATCACGTCCACTGCTTTATCGGGAAGAAAGCGATCGGTAATGTAGCGGCTTGAAAGTCCTACTGCCGCCTGAATGGCGTCATCCGAGATGCGAAGACCATGATGAGACTCATAACGCTCTTTAAGGCCGCGCAAAATGTTTACGCTGTCCTCTATTGAAGGTTCATCAACCATGATGGGCTGGAAACGGCGTTCAAGCGCGGCATCTTTTTCTATGTGGAGTTGATATTCTTTGATGGTTGTCGCGCCTATTGCGTGAAGTTCCCCTCTCGCAAGGGCCGGCTTTAGGAGATTTGAGGCGTCAATCGCCCCTTCGGCTTGCCCTGCTCCGACAATCGTGTGGATTTCGTCAATAAATAAAATGTATTTGCCGTTTGCGGCTTTGATTTCTTTAATGAAAGCTTTTAAACGGTCCTCAAATTCGCCGCGAAATTTGGTGCCGGCGATAAGGGAACCTAAATCAAGCGAAACGACTTCTTTCCCTTTCAATGTCTCCGGCACGTCGCTTTCAATAATTTTTTGAGCAAGGCCTTCAACGATGGCGGTTTTACCCACACCCGGTTCGCCGATAAGACAGGGATTGTTTTTGGTGCGGCGGGAAAGAACCTGAATGATGCGGCGAAGTTCCTCGTCACGGCCGATAAGAGGGTCCAGTTTCCCTGCGCGCGCTTTTTCCGTCAAATTTTCGGCGTATTTTTCCAAGACGCGGAATTTTGATTCGGGAGTTTCGTCCGTTACTCTGACGTTTCCGCGAAGTTCGGCAAGGGCGTGAAGCACAACATCGCGTTTAACGCCAAATCTTTCCAAAAGACCGCGAGCGGCTGACGGGACTTCAACGAGTCCCATAAACAGGTGTTCACAAGAGATAAATTCGTCTTTGCTTGCTCGCGCGAATTTGGAAGCGACGTCAATTATATGAACTGTTTCCTGCGAAAGATAAAGTTGAGCGATAGAACTTGAACTGAAAGATTTTGGATAACGACGCATTTCCGCTTCAAGTTCGGCGTCAAATTCGTCTAGGTTTACGCCGGCACGTTCCAAAATAGGTTGGATAAGGGCATCGGGGTCGTGCAGCAGAACGGAGAGGAGATGAAGCGCCCGGAATTCACCGTGACCTTCGGAGGAAGCGAGGTCTTGGGCGTTTTGAATGGCTTCTTGGGCCTTGATTGTAAAACGATTAAAAGAATTGTTCATGAATTGCTCTATATAAGTATAACGCAGAAAGAGCCATGTCAAACCCCTCGATTATGTTCGGGATTAAAAAGCCCCGCGAATTACCGCAGGGCTTTGTTGCCTATTTGTAGGCTACTCCGATTTCCAAAACTATCTTCACTGTGGGCGAGTCGCCTTTGCCTTCGCTCCCTTGAACTGCATAAAGGGAAACGCCGATACTTTCACCGAGCATATCTGAATAGGATGTTTCTTTCAATTCTAGAGATTTGTCGGTGGCGGATGAATCCAACCAGCGGGTAATTTCATAGTTACCCTTTTCGTTGAGGTTCCAGCTTACGCCCTCTATCGTTGAAATATCCTCAATCGGAATGTAGGGCCAGCCATCTATCTTGATGTGCTCCGATTCGGGAATGACGTAGACGGGTTTTCCGGGCTCTTCAACGTAGGTAGCTCCGAGCTGTCTCGTGACCGTGTAGCCCAAATATTCGTAAACGGTGACGGGAACATATTTTGCGGACTTGTTGGACGTAACGTCGGCACAGGCCGGGATGAGGCTTGTCACGATGGCGATAATCACAGCGATTGTTATTAATTTTTTAAGCATTTCGGGGACCTCCTTCAAATTCAATCCTCTTTCAGACTATGTTTTCAGCGTAGCATATTTTAGTTATTTTGTCAAGAGTGAGGGCCAATAAAACCCGCACATATAACGCGGGTTTTAACGGTGAAAACATTTCGTTTTCTTTAAAACGCAAGTTGGGGAAGATGAGAAATTTTTTCAAAAATTTTCTCCATCAGCTTGTCGAGACCGTAGGGAGTGATGTTATAGTATTCTTCCGATTTATCCAGCCTGAGAGAGTCATCAACAGTAAAGCTGCTTTATATAAAGCTCTTTCCTCTGCTCTTTGTCAAATAAGAAAACAAAAACCGCGCTTTGCGCGGCAGATTAAAGTTGCTTAATACGACGGACGATTTCTTGCACGATCGCTTCCCTGTCCTTTGTCCGAAAAAGTTTATAGTTTCCTGCTTTTTCCCCCTCGTCCGAAAAGAAAAGACGGTAATTTTTGCGGAGAGAAATAAAAATATCGTGTCCAAGACACTGGTCTCTTAGGACTTCCACGGATATTTTTATTTCCCCGATCTTATCTTTTTTGCCGTAGAGATAGTGATAGGAAGTTGTAATAATCGTTCTTGAAAATGTTTTGCCAACTTCCCTTTTTATATTCTCCAGCAAGAGCGGAATCTTTTTCCCGGCTTCTTCTTTGGGTCTTAACATTCTGGCGTAGAATTTCTTGAGACAATTCCATGCCAAACGGATGTAGGGAGCCAATAAAATGGCTACCAGAGCCAGAAAAATGACCACGAGAGCTATTAGCTGCCCGTCAACAGGAAAATACATCGTTCGATCCTCCTAGTTTTCAAAAAACTTTATTTCCATAAAGCTCTTTTTGTTGCGGATTGTCAAACAGGAAAACAAAAACCGCGCTTTGCGCGGTTTTGTTAGGTCAAATCACTTGAATTTGAGACGGCTTATAATTTTGACGCAGACATCACTCCCAAGAAGCGTTAATTCTTTGAGAGCGTATCCTTTCCCTTTACCTTCTATTAGAAGAAGAAAAGTGCCGCCGTCGTCGCGAATTTGAACACATATTGTAGATATCAACAGCCCTTGCGCAGAAAAGTTTATGATTATGCTCCCTACTTCCCCCTGCTTGTCGGCTCCATAGTTGAGATAGTAATGGATGTCCGCCTCGCCTTCGTTGGGTAGAAAAGATATTTCAATTTCCTCCGCTAAATAGTCCACTATACTTTGGAGCACGCTCTCCAGAGTGGCGGTATGGGAAGATTTGTCGGCCCGTTCATCAAGTAAGTCGTTGCGAAGATTACGATTCTTGTCGCATACGTGTCCAAGCCACGCGGCAAGGATAATAATCACGAAAAGAAGAGACGTCACCAGGATAGCTATTCCAGACATTATTCATATCCTCCTGTTTTTAAAAGAATGGTGGGATTGTGGCATATTTTACGTGTTTTGTCAATTCTTTGAAGATGTTTTGGAACATAAAAAACCCGCGCTATGGTTTGCGCGGGTTAAAAAATTTGGTGTTTATGGCACAACGGACTTCTGCGAGCAGTGCTTCTACACTCTCGGGATATGAATATTCCCTAGACTCTCCCTTTATGGACATTATGAGATCTTCGTCAATGATCACAGTTATTCCGTCAAAGGGGATATCAGACCGCTCAAAGCCCACTTTTATCGTTATTTCTATCAGTTCTCTTTTGGAATCGGCGGGGTCGTAACAGGTTTTGTAGTCCGGAGTGTTCACGAGCGCCAAGGGATATGCTTCCCCGATCTCGCGTTTTACACGTTCGGCAATATCCGAAGAGATTCTTTCCTTCAGCCATTTGGCGTTATTCTTTCCCTTTTTCGCTTCGGACCGGTAGTAATTGGCGAGGCGGATAAGAGAAATAATCACGAGAACGGCTACTATACAAGTGTACTCAAAAGTAGAGAGATGCATAACAAAGTCCTCCTTTCCTTATTTAAATGTTTAAAAAACGCCTATTAGGTAATACCACGCTTGTCTCACTCAAATCAATATATGGCAGAGTCAATTACCCGGCGGGCTTTATTTATGGGGATCGCGAAGCCGATGTTTTCGGCATTATAGGCAACTGCCGTGTTAATGCCGATAACTTCTCCTTTCAGATTAATAAGCGGGCCGCCGGAATTTCCGGGGTTAATGGCGGCGTCCGTTTGCAAAACGTTTTCAATCGTTTCATTGTTGCCAGATTGATCAGTCGCCGTAATCGTGCGAGAAAGGCCGGAAATTACGCCTACTGAAACCGTATCTTTGTATTCACCCAAGGCATTCCCAATCGCTATTGCCGTTTGGCCAAGCCGGACGGAATCAGAATTACCGAGCGTGAGCACCGGAAAGTTCATGCCGTCAACCTTCAGAAGCGCCAAATCCTCCATATCGTCAACGCTTACAACTTTTGCGTTATACCGGGTATCTTTTCCGAAGAAAACGGTGTATTCGGCGGTTTTATCCTGAACAACGTGTCGGTTCGTGAGAATCAAGCCGTCAGAAGAAACAAAGAAGCCCGTTCCCCCGCCCACTTCCTTTTTTTCCGTTCGGCCCGAATCGCACGGAACATAAAATTGAAAATTGGGGCCGAAAAACGGGTCGGTAACGGGACATTTATCCAGAATAGGGACGTCTTTTGAAACAACAATGGAAACGACGCCTAAAGCGGCTTTATCCACTGCTCCGATAACCGCTTCTTCAAATTCAATATGGGATTCGTAAGAATCCGGGTTTTCGTCTTTCAAAAATCCTGCGTTGTCATCGGAAGAGACGGAAAATACAGGTTCATTTTCGGATTTTTCCCAAAATTTGAGATTGTCAAGGAATTCATCTACGCCATTAAACACGTCGGAGGAAAAGGACGCATGCGAAAGAAAATCCGCCGTAGTAACCGAGGCGATAGCAATAATAGCGACAGTTATAAGAATAATTTTTCTTTTGTCCATAGAAAATATGATATATCTCAACAGGAAAGACGACAAGAATTCCGCCAGACTTCACGATCGTGAAGTCTGGCGGAATTTGAAGATTTTAAAGACTTGGGAAATGAATCTCTTTTAATTTTTATAAACTCTCCCCGATTATTTTTACAAACTTTCGTTTGCCGATTTGCGCAATGATTCCTTCTTTAGGAATAGTAATTATTTCATTGGGATTGGCTATTTTTTCGCCATTAATCTTGGCTCCGCCTTGTTCAATCAAACGAGCGGATTCGCTTTTGGATAGATCAAATGCTTGGGAGAAGAATGCTGTCGCGGTAGCGCCGGATATACCTTGTTTTTCTTCCATTTCCGAAGGAAGCTCTCCTTCTTTGTGGACTTTATCAAACTCATCTGCCGCTTTTTCGGCTTCTTTCCATCCGTGGTAGATGGCAACTATCTCCTTTCCGAGTCGGACTTTCGCGTCGCGAGGGTTTGTTTGGCTCACGATTTTCTTGATTTCTTCTTCCTCAATGTCGGTGCAGAGCAAGAAATAACGGTTAATCAGCTCGTCTTTGATGGACATAATCTTCCCGAACATATCATTCGGTTCATCGTCAATTGAGATAACGTTCCCCCAACTTGAAGACATTTTTCGGCCATCGGTCCCCTCAAGCATTTCAAAAGTCATAATATCTTGCGGCTTTTGACCGTAGCGAGGCTGAATAACACGCCCTGCCAATAAATTAAAAAGCTGGTCCGAGCCGCCGATTTCAACATCGGCTTTTACAGCCACACTGTCGTAACCCTGCATTAAGGGATACATAAATTCACGGAGACTTATTTCTTCGTGTTTTTCAAATCGGGCGCGGAAATTTCGGCGCTCAAGCATTTGCTGAACGGTGAAATTTTCGGCAAGTTCCGATATTTCTTGAAAGCCGAGTTTTTTAAGCCACCTACTGTTAAAACAGATTTCGGCGTGTTTAAGATCAACTATTCGTCCGAGTTGTTTTTTGTAGCTGTTGAGATTTTCTTTTACCGCGTTTTTCGTGAGCATCGGGCGTTTCGCAAGTTTGTCCGACGGATCGCCAATTTGAGCCGTAAAATCGCCGACAATAAGAACGATTTTATGCCCCAGCTCCTGAAAAGCACGGAGTTTTCTTAAGGGTATGGCGCGGCCCAAATGAATATGCGGACTTGTCGGGTCAATGCCAAACTTCACGCGCAGTTTTCGGCTAGATTTAAGACCCTCTTCAAGATGAGTTTTATCAATCACTTCCTCCACTCCGCGCGAGAGAAGAGAAGAAAGACTATTTGGATTTTTTGACGACTTCATCAATGATGCCGTATTCCCTGGCTTCTTCGGCCGAGAGCCAGTAGTCCCTGTCGGAATCATGCTCAATCTTCGCGAGAGGTTGACCCGTCATTTTGGCGAGAAGTTGGTTGATTTTAGTTTTAGTTTTCAAAATTTGCTTCGCGGCGATCTCAATGTCGCTTGCCTGGCCTTCCGCCCCGCCCATTACTTGATGGATAAGGACTTCGGAATTCGGGAGAGCGATGCGTTTTCCTTTTTCGCCAGCGGCCAAAAGAAACGCGGCAATTGAGGCAGCCATACCGATACAAACCGTTTCAACAGGAGGTTTAACAAACTGCATTGTGTCGTATATCGCCATGCCGGCCGTAACAACACCGCCGGGAGAATTGATGTAGAGCTTAATCGGCTTTTTTTGATCTTCGCTTGTGAGAAAAAGCATTTGGGCAATGATAATGTTTGCTACATTATCGTCCACCGGACCGCCCAAAAAGATTATGCGGTCTTTTAAGAGACGAGAATAAATATCGTAGGCGCGTTCTCCGTGAGGAGATTTTTCAATGACGGTGGGGATTAAGTAATCGTTTTTGATGGAATTCATGGTAATAAGCTTAACGCATAATTTGACGTAGTCCACTCCCGATGGATTTTGGCCTTAGATTGTTATTCGGCTTCAGGTTTAGGAATAAGCACCCCCTCTTCGGGAGTTTCGGAAATGGCTTCCGCTTCGGTGGTTCCGGTGTTTTCATCTTTTGATTCGGCGATACCTCCTTCTTGCACCTCGTTTGGATTCATTTCGGAGCGAACATCAATTTTCCAGCCGGTAAGTTTTGCCGCGAGGCGCACATTCTGGCCGCCTTTGCCTATGGCCAAGCTTAATTGGTCTTCGGGGACAATAACCCTCGCTTCGTGCTTCTCAAAAATTTGCACTTCCTTAACTTTTGCGGGGGATAAGGTGGCCGAAATATATTCTTCCGGATTTTCGGACCATTCAACAATATCTATTTTTTCGTTGCCTAACTCATTGGTAACCGCCATAACGCGCGTGCCACGCTGACCAACACATGAGCCAATCGGGTCTACGCCCTGAACGTCAGTTGCGACCGCCATTTTGGTTCGGCTGCCCGCTTCACGAGCGATGCCTTTTATTTGAACCGTGCCGTCGGCAATTTCCGGAACTTCAAGCTCAAAAAGCTTCGCAATAAAACGAGGGTGCGAACGCGACAGGACTATTTCCGGTTGTCCGCGTCTGTTTTCTTGAATGGCCAAAACATAAAAACGCATTCGGCTATTCACACTGTAACGTTCCCCCGGGATAGTCTCGTTTGAAAACATTATTCCCGATATGCGGCCGAGGTCCACATGAACGTTGCCGTGGTCAAACCGATGAATCAGTCCCGAAACGATTTTTCCCTCTTTGTCTTTGAATTCGCCGAATACGGCTTCTTTTTCCGCTTCACGGAATTTTTGAAGAATTACCTGCTTCGCCGATTGCGCGGCGATGCGTCCAAAATCCAGTTTGGGCTCAAGCGGGAATTCAAGCTTGTCGCCAACTATGGCGTCCGATTTTATTTTTTTTGCCTCGTCTAAAAACATATGACGTTCGGAGTTGTAGCGAGGAAGTTTATCTTCCGCCTCTTCTCCAAGTTGCTCGGCAGAGACTTGAGCCTCCTCTTCAGATTCCCCTTCTTCCACTATGCGAACGGTTGTATCGTCAACGACTTCTTTTTCCTGCCAGAACTTAACTTCTCCCGTATCGGAGTTGATTTTAGCCTTTATGACTTCCCCTTTTTCGCCGTATTCTTTGCGATAGGCGGTTGCCATGGAATCTTCAACTCCCTCCAAAACGCGCGAAGGGTCAATGCCCCGCTCTTTCGCGATTTGATTTATTATTGTGACAATTTGTTTTAAATCCATTTCGTTTTTCTTTTGAAAGCCCCGCTCAAACTGGCGGGGCTTTCATTCGTCGTTTCAGCGTATCACCTAAACGCCGACCAGTCAACTATTTAGAATCCCGCTCGAGCAACCGCTTCGGTAATGCCTTTGTAGGAGGAAGCAACAACGAGATAGCTGGAATCCGAGGCATCTTTAAACCAGCCGTAGTTCCACGCATAGCCGGCTGTTGAAAACGGAGCGTATCTTACCGGTTTGCCGCCAGTGACTGTGCCGTCTCTGAAAGCGGATTTTGTCCCTGGATCAGTAAGGTAAAAATTTGCGAGATTCGGCGAAGCCTCAAGCGCGGAGGAAACCGAAGCAAGCGTTTCGGGGGCTACGTCCGTTTTTACTTTCGCGATAAAGCCGGACAAGTTATTTGTGCCGTCTTCATAAACAAACAAAGTAAAGTCATCCTCAAAAGTGGCGGCTATTCCGGGAGCATTAAGGTCAGGGAGCATTACGGAAAGAAATTCGGAAAAAGTAATGGGAATTCCCGCCGAGCTTATGACGAGTTCTCTAATCGCGTTGTCGCTAGCTGTGGCATCTTTAGGAAGAGGAAAGAGCGCTTTAAGAGATTCTAAAGTCACGCTCTCTACGGAGTATTCTTCGGTCATATCGGCGGAGGCAGCGGTGAAATAGGAAGAATGGACGGCAGGCGTTTCTTCGGGCGGCAATTCTTCAGGAATTGTCTCTTCAGGAGGAATCGCCGGCGGGAGAGATTCCGGAGTTTGAATAGGAGTGGTAAAGAGAGGTTTACCGAATATATAGCCTAAGACTCCAAGTCCGGCCACGATTATTACGATACCTATTATGAGTATAGCCTTGCTCCCTTCTTTCTTTTTCGCAGGAGTGGCAGGAGCGGCCGGATTGAAGAATGCTTCTCCACTCATTGGCGCAGGAGTAAATGTTCTCGGCGCGGCTTCCATTCCGCCAGAAGCTCTCATTCCTTGCGCGTCGGAGTTGAGAGTCCTTACTTCGTACGCAGAAGCACTCGGAGGAGGAACAGAAGCGGCAGGAGTAGGAGTAGTAATAGGAGGAACGGGGCGAGCAGTCATATTTACGTTCGGAGCGGCGGTTATTGGGGTTGGAGGAGGAGAAACAACAGGATTTCCACTGACGCCCGCCGGAATAGATGACATAGATCCGCCTGAAGGCGAGATGGGAACCGCTGACGGAGCTCCTCCTATGGGGCCCGGCGTGGGAACAGTGTTTGGAGACCATTCCGAGGAAACAGGCTGATTGCCAAATCCAGCACCTCCGGTGTTAAGCGGGGCTGGTCCGCCTGTTGACGGGACAGAACCGCCAATAGGAGGAAGAGTGGAACCGCTGAAATCCGGACGCACAGGTTGATTTTCGTTTGTTTGTCCGTTCATATGTCTAATAATAGCAGAATAGGTGAATTAAATAAGTGTGAACAACTTTAATTTAACGCAAAACCTCCAAACTTGAAGCGTAGGTTACTATTTAAAATCCAAAACCGTTGCCTTTTTAAATTTATTCTTTGAGTTGCTTTATGGACAAACCGATTTTACCCTCTTCCACTTTGATGATTTTCGCGCGAACAAAATCGCCCAGATTCACAACATCGGTTACGTTTTTCACAAAGCCGTCTTTAAGCTCGGAAACGTGAACCATTCCGTCTCGCCCGCCGCCTAAGTCCACTATGGCGCCAAAATCTAGAATACGGACAACTGTCCCCTCTATAATCTCCCCCACTTTGAATTCTCGTAAAATTGACTTTACTTCTTTGACGCCCGCTTCAAGAGCGGATTTATCTCTTGCGGCAACAAAAACTTTTCCAGATTCATCTATATCAATGGTAACGCCCGTCCTTGCAATAATCCCGTTGATGACTTTCCCGCCCGGACCGATGACTTCACCGATGCGGTCGGGGTCAATCTCAATAACCATAACGTGCGGAGCATACTTGGAGATTTCGGGGCGAGACGAGGCGATCGCATGTTCCATAACCGAAAGAATTTCTAATCGCGCTTTTTTAGCCTGATTTAAGCCGTCGAGTAAAACGTTAAGCGGAACGCCTGAAATTTTAACATCCATCTGAATGGCGTTAACGCCGTTTTTCGTTCCTGCGACTTTAAAGTCCATATCGCCGTGATGATCTTCGGGACCTTGAATGTCGGTTAGGATTTTATACTCGCCATCCGAAGACATAAGCCCCATCGCGATACCCGCAACCGGTTTTTTAATGGGAACGCCCGCATCCATTAAGGCCATTATTCCGGAACATACTGTCGCCATTGAAGAAGAACCGTTTGAAGAAAGAATTTCGGATACGACACGAATGGTGTATGGAAATTCGTCAATCGTGGGGATCACACTTTTTATCGCTTTTTCGGCGAGCGCGCCGTGCCCGATATCTCGTCTGCCAGGACCTCTGTATGACTTCGCCTCTCCCACCGAATAGCCCGGGAAATTGTAATGGAGCATAAAGCGCTGTTTGCCAATATGTTCTATAGTCTCAATCACTTTCTCGGCGCCCGGAGCGGCAAGCGTAACTGTCGCAAGCGATTGGGTGTTTCCACGGATAAAAACGGACGAGCCGTGCGTCCGAGGCAAAAGCGCCACCTCGGCGTAAAGTTCGCGGAGCTCGTCAAGAGCCCTGCCGTCCACGCGGCGATTATTTTCTAGAGTTTCTTTGTGAACTATCTCGTCAATGTGAATGTCAAAAAGCCCTTCTACGGCGGGAAAGTTTTCTCCCGTAAAGCCTTTTTCCAAAATATCGGCCTTGAGCTCTTTCTTCAGCGCAGAAATCGCGTTTTCGCGCTCGGTTTTATCCTTTTTAAACAAGGCTTTTTCAAGACGACCGGAAAGAAATTCGGAAACAGCTGATTTTAGTTCTTCCGCTGGCTCCGAAAGCGCCACATCGGCTTTAACTTTTCCGATTTCTGAAATTATTTTCTTTTCAAACGAGAGAAGCTTTTCAATCTCTTTCATTGCTTCGGTGTAAGCATCAATGATTTCTTTTTCATCTGCTTCATAGCCTTCAAACTCAATCATATTCACCTGATTTCCAAGACCCGCAATAAAGCTTAAAAACTTTTTATCGCTTTCTTTTTCGCGAAGTTCGTTCTCTGTCGGATTTATGGAAAGAGTCTCGCCGAACTTAGCAACCGAGACGCCGGCAATGGGACCGTTCCATGGAATGTCCGAAATGCCGAGCGCAGTAGAAACGGCGGCAAGAGCGACGAAATCGGGGTCATTCTCTTCGTCATAAGAGAGAACCGTTGCCGTAACTTGAATGGGGCGTCTGATGCGATTATCAAAAAGAGGGCGAATTGCTCTGTCTATTAACCGGCCCGAGAGAATGGCGTCCTGCGAAGGTCTTCCTTCGCGGCGGACGTATTGACTGCCTAAAATTTTTCCGATGGCGTAATATTTTTCCTCGTAATCAACGACAAGCGGCATAAAATCGCCTTCTTTGTCTTCTTTATCCATTACGACGGTCGCAAAAACGGCGGTTTCGCCGTAAGTTGCAAGCACGGCGGCATTCGCTTGTTCAGCCAAACGAGAAATCTCCAGTTTCAGGGGGCGACCAGCAACTTCAGTTTCAAAAACTTTTCGGTTTAAATCCATATTCGTTTACTTTTATTTTTTGATTGCTCTTGAGGTTCCGTCTCGTCGAAGACTTGCCGAAACTGATCGTCTACTACGTTCCGATTTAAAAACCGCTTTTGGAATATCATCCACGTCTATGAAACGATCTACTTCTTCCTTCATTTTACTGGAGGTTGTCCGGCCAAAAGCGACGACTTCAACGATTTTTCCCATGCCGATTTTAAGATATTCAACAAGCGGAATAAAGTCTCCGTCACCCGTGGCGAGCACGACGACGTCTAAACTCGGCGCAAGTCGGATGGCGTCAACCGCCATACCGACGTCCCAATCCGCTTTTTTCGCTCCACTTGAATAAATTTGGAGATCTTTCATCCGAAGCTCTATCCCCTCTTTTTCAAGCGCGCCGAAAAACGCTTCTTCACCCGTCTGCGGGTCGCTTGAAACAACGTAGGCAATCGTTCGCACGACATGTCGTCCGGCGGCGGCATATTTAATAAGTTCCTTGTAATTGACCCTACTGCCGTGCAGGTTTTTGGCCGAATGGTAGAGATTTTGGATATCCAGAAATATTCCTACTCTCTGCTCCGTATTAATTAGACTTGCCATTTAGGCGGATTTCTTTTTGGAAGATTTCTTTTCCGCTTTTCTTGCGGCTTTCTTTTCTGCCTCGTTGCCAAGGTATTTCTCCAATTTGCGGCGTTTACTGACCATCTTTAATAGCCCTCTTCGCGAGTGGATGTCTTTCGGATTCTTTTTGAGGTGGTCGGCAAGCTCTGAGATACGCCTGTTTAAGACGCCAATTTGAACGTTTGCCGAACCGGTGTCCGTATCGTGAAGTTGTGTTTCCTTAACAATGTTCGCTTTTACTCTTTTGGTAAGCATTTTGAGTAATAATACTCCGGAAATAAGCGCTTTTCAACCCGGCTTTGCCGAGATAGTTCCATCCGCCGAGGTGAGGCTCTTTCGTGATAAAATGAGAGCTGATGACCGCTATAGAGAAACTCCTTAAAGACTACTTTGATTATCTTCAAATAGAAAAAAACCGTTCGCCACGAACGAAAGCAGTTTATGAACGGGCTCTCCGAAAATTCGTGGAGTTTGGAAAAATAGAGAATCCAAAAGACATAACAAACGAAAAAATCCGCGCCTTTCGCGTGCATTTGGCGGAAAACGGCGCGCTAAAGAAAAACACGCAAGGATATTACGCTATCGCCATCAGAAATTTTTTGAAGTATCTCGTCAAGAGAGACATTCCCGCCCTGATACCGGAGAAAATAGAGTTGCCGCAAATGCCCAAACGACAGATAGAGATAATTGAATATGAAGATCTGGAGAGACTCCTTGATACACCAAAAGAAAATTCGGTAAAAGCGCTTCGCGATCGCGCGATACTGGAAACGCTTTTTTCAACCGGGCTCCGCGTTTCGGAACTTTGCGCTTTGAATAGATTTATAAATACAGATCGCGGAGAAATATCCATTAAAGGCAAGGGCGGAAAAGTGCGTGTTGTATTTTTATCGGAGAGAGCGAAGAGGGCAATAAAGGCGTATTTGGATAAACGAAGCGACGCGGAAGAGGCGCTTTTCATAACATTTACGCATTCCAAGCTGACTAGACCGATAGGGCGAATGACACCACGAACGGTAGAACGGATAATAGACCGCTATGCAAGAGAAGCGGGTATTCCAAAAGGTGTTCACCCGCACACTTTAAGACATTTATTTGCGACTGATTTGCTAATGAACGGAGCGGATTTGCGTTCAGTGCAAGAGATGCTCGGACATTCAAACATTCAAACGACGCAAATTTATACGCATCTCACGAATAGAGAACTTAAAGACATTCATAAGTCATTTCACGGAAGAAGAAGAAAATAAAAAAACGCTGTCCGTTTAGGACAAGCGTTTAATTGGGGTTTAGTTTTCACTTGGCATGAGCACTCCTCTTGCCGTAGAACCGTCGAGATATCCCCAAAGACGGTGGACACCGAAGATGGCGTTTGGGTCATACAACCCAAACATCCAGTCCCAGGTGTTGTGGGTATCACGTATCATTGTGTGAATCCACTCGACCGTAGTTCCCTGGAGAGACATACCGACTCCTAGCTTCGCGAGAAGAGGAGACTTTTGTTCTCCATTCGGAACAAGCACAAGGATAACGCTACGCTGATACCTAAGGGAATCAAACAATTGCACGAGTGACATTCCATAGAACGCATACTGGAATGCGGTGGTTTTATTGCTAGACATAGGAAATGCCTCCCTTCGCCACGTGGAAATCAAATTAAGAATCTGGTTTCGTTGTGACATATAATAATGTAATTGTCAATGGATGTTGCTTGCATAGCACTGATTAGCTCATAATTCGGATAATCGCTCCCGTGGCGGAACGGCAGACGCGCATGGCTTAGGACCATGTTCCGAAAGGATTGGAGGTTCAAATCCTCCCGGGAGCACAAAATTAAACAAGCCAGAGAATTGACAAATTCTTATTTTTGTGATATGGTGAACTTTGAAAAATTGAAAATTTTTATAAGCAAGAATTGAAAGGACTGGTGAAAAATGAGAGGCGCTATTACCATTTCAGTCGTTGTGCTCATAGTCGCCGTCACGGTGATTATCACAATCATCCTCGGTTACTGGATTGGGCAACCGGCAATTTACTTTGGGCTAGCAGCAGCGATTTTCCTCACGACAAAGTTTCTCTGTATCAGCTTCACGGAAATTCCAGCCGACCCGCCTCATGCTGGGGCGATAGTCTTTCTCGGGGATAGAACTGGCGCGACATTGGAAGAAGGAATCAGATTTCTACCTTTTTACAAGATCAAGTTTCTGTTCGACGTGATACTGATAGAAGTCAGTAAAATAAATTTTGATCTGCCGCCAATGACGGTCCGCACTCCTGATAAAGCGGAGGTAGAAATACAAGCTTCGCTCACTTTCATTCCCGCCGTGAAACACATCATATCCTATCTTAACGCGGGCAGGGGAGACAAGATCAAGTCTATTTTACAGGATATAATTAGGGAACGATTGAGGACTTGGGCAATATCCGGAGATGAGGGTCCTGCCACTTGGGACGAGGCCATAAAGGCCAATGGTGAAGCGCTCGCTGTCATTACAAAATCCATTTTAGGTGAGACTTTACAGACAATTCCTTCGGATGTTCCGACAGCGACCCTTCTGAAATACTTGGCAGATCCGCAGGGCATACCAAGCGGTGTGGAAATTGGACGCTGGGGTGAAAACTGGGAAAGACTCAATAAATATTTCCAGGAACTTGACCCCGAAAAAAAGGAAAAGATAGAGGAAGCTCTTCAAGAAAGAAGACAGGTTATCGCCAATCTTCGCAGTGGAAGCGGACAGTATGTTCTCCCCTCTCTCGGCATTATCATCCAGCGCCTGAATTTGTCCGACATTAAGGTAGTAGGCGAAACGGCGCAGAAAGCCGATCAGGCAGCTAAAGAAGCTCAAGAGACCCGTGCCGAGGTGGAGGAACAGACGCACATCATAGACATGGCTAAGACGCTGGCCAAAGAAATTGGAATGTCTAACGGAGAGGCTATCCAGTGCGTTTATGCCCATCTTGGTAAGATACCAAAAACAGTGCAAGAACATCAGGTTACGTTTGCGCCGAATGTGCTCGCTGCCGCAGAAAAAATACTCGCTGCGCTTATGAAGGGAGGTGCGAACAATGGCTAATGAGACAAAGTCGCCGGACAGAGCCGAAAGACTCGCAAAACACATTAATACGGCCGGCGTTATTCTTGCCGTCATTCTCCTGATTCTCGGCGTTATCCTGACCATTGCCGGATACGGTAAACTTTCCCCCGCTCTGCGAAGAATTTCTGCCGATGCAAAGAACTTCGTCGGGCTTGAGGAAGAAATCACGAAGCAGGATCTTCATATCGGCTCCGGGCAGACGGTGAAAATACCAATAGAACCGCTTAGCTGGACACCGCAGTGGATTGTCATTGACGGGACATTCTTCAGCACGAAGCCTACGGGCGAAGTGCATATCAAGTTCTCAAATGGGAATTTGATAAAAGATAAGCCGGGCGTGATTATAGATGCCAACTATTACGCCAAGGTTTTCGTTTTTAGACTGTATAATCCGTCGCCTACAGAAAGGGTAATTCAAGAGATTACCGTTCAGTAGGCAAAAAAAACAAAAGACCCCATTTGGACATGGGGTCTTTTTTATTGCGTTACAGTTTAAGGTTTAATGAAAGTCTGGACAAGCAGAGGGATGCTCCTTGCCACAAGTGCGAGAGCAATACCAATGGCCGCATAAATCAATCTGTTTTTAGCTGATGCTAGCTTTTCTTCTTTCCCGGCTGCGGTCAGAAAATCAAAAGCAGCCCAAAGAATAAAGAATATTGCCGCCGCAAAGAAAAAGGCAAAAACCCAGTTAACTATTTTATTAACCAAGTCCAGTATCTGCTGTATGTTGTTCAGGGGCACTTCCGGTACGCCCGGCGCAGTATCGGCAAACGCCATGAAGCGTTGTCCAATAAGCGCGATTATTTTATTCATATAGTTAGTTTATTTTCGACTGACGTTTGAAACGATAGGCGACCTTTTTATTTTGTCTGGATTATAACAAATAATCCTCCTCTTAAGCAAAATTACGCGCCAAAGATTTCTTTGACAGCATAGACGATGGTTCCGGCGAGAACGGTTGCGGCGACACCGATTGTTGTCCAGAGAAGAGTCTTCTTTGCTTTGCTCACGTTTTCCTCTTTTCCGCCGGAAGTAAGAAACAGAAAACCGGCATAAAGATACATAGCGCCGGCGACAGTAAGCACGACCGGCGTTAGAATACTGATGGCTTTATTTAAAATTTCATCCAAATTACCGCCGATGTCAACGGGGGGGTTAATGGTAAACGACGGCAGTGAATCATCGGGAGTGGTTCCCGTAGTGTCGGCAATCGCCGTGAAATGTTTGGCAACAAAGGTAATTATTTTATTTATTAAGGCTGTCATTTGAATTTATATGTATTTTAGAACAACCAAGGCATTAGGGAAGTGTCGGTGACCCCCAATCCTTTGATAATCGCGCCAAGTATTACTCCGGCGCCGACCGCAACCGCTATGCCGATGAGAGCGGCCGAGATGAATTTTTTCCCTTTCGTTATCCGAGATTCGTTGCCTCCGGCCGTGACAAGAATGATTCCCCCCGCAATAATCATAAGAATAGCCAGAGGGAAAACCAGCATATAAAGCATACCTATGACGTTACTTGCAATTTGGAGGAAATCGCACCAAGTGGCAGGGTCGGTGAAATGCTCAAGATTTTGAAAGCGCTCCGGAGTAATGCCTTTATCAAAGCTGAATTTATCAATAGTGCAGTCCGACAGGTTAGAGCTTTCGCCTGTTACGTCGGCCAAGACAGGATAAGAAAAAATAAGAATTCCCGAGATCGTGATTAGAAGAGCGATTATTTTTGGTTTCATTTTTATTTTAGCGAACGAGATTATTGATGGCCGTTTCCGCGGTCGTGAGAGCGCTTTTAACAGAAGCGCCGCCGCTTACCACTGATTGTATCATTGTGTTAAATATCGTGAAAACATTTTCAGACGCGGGCATGTTCCAACTGCGCGCTATGAGCGCTTGCGCGGCGAAGACACCAAATATCGGGTCTCCCGAATAAGATTGAATGAAACTCCGAAGAGCCGGCGGGTGATTGGAGGCGTTTAAATAACTTTCGGCGGCCGAGGCATTTGTTGTCACATAAGAGACAAATTCCCACGCGAGTGTCGGGCTGACGGATTTGGTGGAAACCGCGAGACCGTAATACTTTGCCGGAACGACGGGTGAACCCGTGTCCAATTGCGGTAGCATCGCCACAGAGAAATTTAAAAAAGGATTCCTGTCCTGAATTATTTTCCGCGCGGACTCATAATCAATAATCATACCTAATGTTTCGTTCGCAAATCCGGCATAAGTCTCGACTACGGGGGCTTTAACGCTTGTATAAAGATTGAGAGCGGTTATTCCGGCGTCCTCCGAAAGTCTCACAAACGATTTGTTTTGGAGACTCAAGTCCGCATTCGCTTGCATAAATAACGCATTCATAATGTCTCCCGAGTGCGCGACGAGGGGCGCGTATCCGCCAAACGAGGCGGCTACACCTCGCGAAATGGCGTTTTTAAAGCCTTCCCAAGTGTTTGGCGGAATAGCAATATTTTTTCTATCAAAAATGTTTCGGTTGTAATAAAGCGCGAGAGTATCAACGTAGAGAGGCGAAGCATAGACCGCATTTCCAGAAACGAAATCTTGAACAGCCACTTGAGGGAAAAGGCTTCCAAACCTTCCAGCCGAGAGAATATCTTCCGGCGCCGAGATGACTTTGTTCATATGTTTTCGCATCCAATCGGAGCGAAACATGAAAATATCGGGGCCGTTTCCAGCTGCGAGCGCGTCAATTAAACTTTGTTCATAGTTCTCTTCAGGAATTTGGTCGTAGCTTATCTTAACGTTCGGGTAATCCTTATTAAAATCGTTAATTATCGGTTCAAACACGTCGCGGTCGTCAACTCCCCAAAGAGACAGCGAGGCTGATTCTCTGTCAGCCCGAAGGCCCAGTCCGGTAAAAATAATAACGGCGAAAACAATTACCACAAATCCGACGACACTTAAAATAATAAGTTGATTCTTCGATAAACTCATCGTTGTTAATTATAACAGCTTCTTAGAGACAAATAACGCCCGCTATCTTATCTCCTGAATTCAAATCAATGATACGCACGCCCTGCGCGGCTCTTGAGGTTTTTCGGACAGAAGCAATTGTAGTTTTTAATATTTGTCCTTTGGCCGATATGGCAACAAGCTCTTTATCGTCAATAATTATTTTGGAAGCGACAAGTTCGCCCGTTTTCGGGGTAACAACGGCCGTGATAATTCCCTTTCCGCCGCGAGTTTGCGTTTTGTATTCTTTAAGCGAAGTTTGTTTTGCAAAACCTTTTTCAAGAACGTTTAGAAACATTACATCGCCCGACTGACCGCCCGCAATTACGTCAAAAGAAGAGACGGCATCGCCCGAACGGAGAGAGATGCCTCTAACGCCGGCTGTCGCGCGGGACATGGGTCTCACACCTGATTCCTTGAAGCGAATGGCGAGTCCTTTTCGGGTTCCCATAATCACATCGTCTTTGCCCGATGAAAGCTTAACGCCTATGAGTTTGTCCCCTTTTTTAAGATTAATAGCGATAATGCCGCTTCTTCTCACGTTGGCAAATTCTTCAAGAGAAGTTTTTTTAACAGCACCTAACTCTGTGGCCATAATGAGATAGCCCGTCTCCGCTTCGTTGCGCCGAGGCGAACTTCCTTTTGTCGTTTTTTTACTTGAAGGATATGAAACGATGGCTGAAATAGTTTCTTCAGCGGGAATTTCAAGAAAATTATGAATGGTTCGGCCTTTAGCCATGCGTGATCCCGCGGGAATGTCGTAAACCTTGGTCTGGAAAACTTTTCCGCCGCCGGTGAAGAAGAGAATGTTGTCATGGGTATTTGCTGAAACGAAATGCGTCAGAACGTCCTCGTCGCCGACATCCGAACCGATGACGCCTTTTCCTCCTCTATGCTGGCTTCTGATACTCTGCGGAAGAAGACGCTTAATGTATCCGCCGAGCGAGAGCGTAATCATGCACTCCTCTTCGGGAATCAAATCTTCCTCGCTGAATTCTTTAAGTCCCGAAGTTACAACGCGGGTTCTTCTTTCATCGCCAAATTTTTCTTTTATCTCGGTGAATTCGTCCTTGATCAGCCCGAGCATCGCTTTATCGCTTTTTAGCAAAGCCTCCAAATCTTTAATAAGCTTTTTCTTTTCGGTGAGTTCGTTTTCAATTTTTCCTTTCTCAAGGGCAGAGAGCGTATAGAGTTTCATTTCGGCAATTGCTTCCGCTTGGACCTCCGTGAAATCGAAATTTTTTATGAGGTTTGCTTTGACGTCCGCTTTATCCCTTGATTTTTTAACAAGCGCGATGACTTTATCAATGATATCAATCGCTTTAGCAAGACCTTCCAATATATGCGCCCTTTCTCTAGCTTTTGAAAGTTCATATTCCGCCCGGCGTCGAACCACTTCTCTCCTGTGCTCTATATGGGCGAGAAGAACGTCTTTAACGGACATTAAGGAAGGCTTTAAACCTTTTCCAAGCGCAATCATATTCAAGTGAAAATCCTTCTGGAGGTCCGTTTGTTTGTAAAGCTGGTTTAGAATTTTTTGTGGAATGGTGTCGGTTTTCAAGTCAATAACGATACGGATATTTTTGTCCGATTCGTCTTTTATGTCTCTTATTCCTTCTATCTTCTTTTCTTGAACAAGCTCGGCTAGTTTTATAATGAGTTCCGCTTTATTTACCTGATAAGGAATTTCCGTGATGATGATGCGTTTGTCTTCAATTTCGGCGACGCCGCGTATGGTTATTTTCCCTTTACCCGAAGAATAGGCTTCAGTGATGCCGCGTTTATCATAGACTACGCCGCCCGTCGGGAAATCGGGGCCTTTAATGAACTCCATTAGTTCGGCCGAAGTAGCTTCCGGATTATCTATAAGATACGAAGCGGCCAAAAGAATTTCATCGAGGTTGTGCGGCGGGATATTCGTAGCCATACCGACAGCAATACCGACCGAGCCGTTCAACAAAAGATTTGGGATTTTTGCCGGAAGAACGGTTGGCTCATCATGCGTGCCGTCAAAGTTCGGCATAAAATCAACTGTTTTTTTATCAATATCAACAAGAAGTTCTTCTGCCACTTTGGACATTTTGGCTTCCGTGTAACGATAAGCGGCGGCGCTGTCGCCGTCTATGGAACCGAAGTTTCCTTGCCCGATGACAAGCGGATAACGAACAGAAAAATCTTGAGCAAGGCGAACCATCGCTTCATAGACGGAGGAATCGCCGTGAGGATGATATTTGCCGAGGACGTCTCCGACGACCGTTGCCGATTTTCTTGTTTTCGCGCCGGAAGTGAGTCCAGACTCCCACATAGACCACAATATTCTTCGTTGCACCGGCTTCAGGCCGTCCCGAACATCAGGCAAAGCGCGGTCAACGATAACAGACATCGCGTAATCCAAGAAAGATTCACGAAGTTCTTCCGTTATTTCGCGGGGATTGATTTTACCGCCCGTAATGGTGACTTTTTTTTCTTCCATAATTTACGATTTGAGAATTACCAAGCGGAATCCTTCTTCCGCTTCAATGTCTTTTTTCTTTATGACCAGCTTCTCTTGGCTATCCGGTTTTTGGCCAACTTCTGTCGCGACGATTTTAGGATCGCCCCAGCCGGGAATGGCGATTGACGGATCAACCGACTTGATGAGTTGACCCGCAATAGGCTTCGCGGGAACGAAAAGGATATCTATCTCTCCCAATTCATCAAGCGTTTTTTCGTTTAGTTCGGTATTGATATCTCCCAAGAATCCGAGACTTATATCGTCAATTACGATTCTATAAGCGGTTTTAAGAGTTTTACCGTCAGACGAGATTTGAATTCCCTTAATTTTTATTCCTTTGATTTCGTATTCGCCGGCAGTGATAATCTCCTGTTCCGGAATATTTTGAATGTCTAAGGGAAGAGATACTTGGGTCTTCAAAATTAAATTGCCTTTTAGGCGATTGTTTGCGTTCCCCGAGGCGGGATCTACAAGGACATCAATATCCGAGCTTTGGATTTTGTAAGAGCCCCCGCCGTGCCAATTGATAATCACGCCTCGTAATTTAACAGAAAAAGCCTTGATTTTCAATAAAGAAACGGGTTATTATCTGTTGCATAAAAATAATATGGATCTAGCTCAACTTATTAAAACCCGCCCTGATTTAGCCCCTATATTAAAGAAGGGCGAGATAGTGGAGGCGAAATTGATTGAAAAGACTCCTAAAAAGGCTTTCTTTGAGATAGCGCGCGTTGGCGCGGCCGTCGTTTACGGAAGAGAATTTTTGAACGGTCGCGAAGTGGTAAAGGGGTTGAATGTCGGCGACGTCGTAAGCGCCAAGGTTGTGGACCCGGAGAATGAAAACGGGTTCGTGGAACTCTCTCTTACCGAGGCTGACAAACAGAAAGCTTGGGCTTTAGCTAAAGAAACTCAAGAAAGAGACGAACCGATAAAAGTGAAAGTATTCGGCGCCAATTCGGGCGGGCTTCTTGTGGAGCTTTTTGATCTCAAAGGCTTTCTCCCCGTTTCCCAGCTTTCCGTTGAGCATTATCCGCGCGTGACCGGTGAGACGAGAGAAAAAATAATTGAGGAGCTTAATAAATTCGTGGGTCAAGAACTAGAAATTAAAATCATCGGACTAAACCCGAGAACCAACAAACTCATCGTTTCCGAGAAGGAAGTTTTAAGTCAGAACGTAAAAGACCTGATAAATCAATATAAAACAGGAGATGTGGTAACCGGAATAATTTCGGGTCTTGCCAATTTTGGCGCTTTTATCCGTTTTGCGGATAATCCGGAGATAGAGGGACTCATTCATATATCGGAGCTTGGACACAAACTTATAGAGTCACCGAAGGAAATCGTTTCTGTCGGAGACATGGTCAAAGCGCAGGTGATTGAAGTTAAAGACAATAAGATTTCACTTTCACTTAAAGCTCTGCAACCCGATCCGTGGAAAGATATTGAAAACAAATATAAGGTGGGCGATGTTATTCGCGGCATGATTTACAAATTCAATCCGTTCGGCGCGTTTGTTAAACTTACGGAGGATATTATCGGCCTTATTCATATTTCCGAGTTCGGCAGTCCAGAGGAAATGAAAGCGAGACTGGTTTTAGACTCTCAAGAGGATTTCCGCATTGAGGCCATAAAACCAGAGGAAAAGAGGATTATACTTAAGCTCGCCAAGTAAAAGCCTTTTTAAAATGTTTAAGTTGATTAGAAAATTCGCGTGGGTTGCGGTCGCTCTTTTGGCGGTGGCGGTTCTTTTCGCATCTTTTACCGTAGAGAAGAAAACTAAAGAGACCACTTTAAACGAGATCGCCGCGAAAGTTGCGGCGGGAGAAGTTAAAAAACTAGAGCTTTCCGATAATATCCTGACGGCAGAACTTCAAGACGCAACTCTTATTTCGGCAACTAAAGAGCCAACGGCAAACGTTACGGAGATATTGAAAGACTACGGCGTAGACACGGAACAGTTAAAAAACGTGCCTTTTGAAGTAAAGAACAGCTCGGCTCGCAGCGTTTTTTGGGGCATAATTGTTCCTACTGTCGTCCCGATTGTCGCTCTCGCCTTGCTTTTCTTCTTCTTTCTTAGAAGAGCGACGGCGGGCGCTAATCAGGCGCTTACTTTCGGCAAGTCAAACATCAGGCTTTTTACCAACTTGAAGGAGCGAATTTCTTTTAAAGACGTAGCAGGATTAAAGGAAGCCAAGCAGGAGCTGGAAGAAGTTGTTGACTTTCTTAAAAATCCGAAGAAATATCAGGAAGTTGGTGCGAAGATTCCGCGAGGAGTTCTCCTAATGGGACCGCCTGGGACGGGAAAGACTTTGCTCGCCCGGGCGGTTGCTGGTGAGGCGGGCGTACCCTTTTTCCACATTTCCGCTTCGGAGTTCGTAGAGATGTTCGTAGGTGTCGGCGCTTCACGCACGCGAGACGCCTTCAAAACAGCGAAGGCGGCGGCGCCTTCAATTCTTTTTGTAGACGAGATTGACGCGGTGGGCAGAGAACGCGGGGCGGGTCTTGGCGGAGGACACGACGAGCGAGAGCAAACTTTAAACCAGATACTTGTTGAGATGGATGGCTTTGACAGGGACGAGAAAGTAATCGTCCTTGCCGCGACAAACAGACCTGACGTTTTGGATCCTGCACTTCTTCGTCCCGGACGTTTTGATCGCCGAGTGGTTCTTGATCTGCCAGACATCGGCGAACGAGAAGAAATCTTAAAAATTCACGCGAGAAACAAACCCATGACAAAGAACACTGATTTAAAAAAAGTGGCTGTTCGCACCCCCGGATTTTCGGGAGCAGATTTGGAAAACTTGATAAATGAAGCCGCTATTCTTGCCGCACAGAAAAATCTCCGCGAAATACCACAAGAGGCGATATATGACTCTATAGAAAAAGTGCTGCTTGGACCCGCGCGAAAGAGCCGCATAATTTCAGACAAGGAAAAGAAGATGACCGCGATTCATGAAGCAGGACATGCCGTTGTCGCCGCTTCACTACCCGATTCGGACCCGATACAAAAAGTCTCCATCGTAAGTAGAGGGAGAGCGGGAGGATACACAATGAAGTTGCCTCTTGAAGAGATTCGTTTAAAAACAAGAAAGCAGTTTATTGCCGATATGGCGATGCTCGTTGCCGGACATGCTTCTGAAAAAGAATTTTTTAAGGATGTTTCAACCGGAGCTTCAGATGATTTAAAAAAAGCATCAGAGATAGCGCGCGCAATTGTGACTCGCTATGGCATGAGCGACAAGCTGGGACCGATGACTTTCGGCGATACGGAAGAAACTATTTTTTTGGGGAGAGAGATAACCACTGAAAGAAACTATTCAAACAGCACCGCCGAAGAAATAGATAGGGAAGTAAAAAGATTTATTGACTCGGCTTACGACACGGCTATTGCGGCAATCAAAAAATATAAGAGCGCTCTGGAGCATGTGGCGGAAGAACTCGTTAAAAAAGAGGTTTTGGAACAAGACGAGTTCTACGCACTTGTCTCTAAATACGGTTTGAAACAGGCCACGGTTTAAGGCATAATGGGCACGCTAACAGAGTAAGCGCCTATAGCTCAGCTGGTTAGAGCATGGAGCTTATACCTCCAGGGTCCTTGGTTCGAGTCCAAGTAGGCGCACCCATGGACGATTAGCTCAGTTGGTTAGAGCGTCTCGTTTACACCGAGAAGGCCGCAGGTTCGAATCCTGCATCGTCCACATATAATTAAAAAGCTTTTAAATAAGGCCTTGTTTTTATGCTTTTTTATTTTTTGCCGTTTTTTGCAGAAGCTTTTTTCTCTCCGTTTCCGGGAATTTTTCTATCGCATAACGAAGGGTTGTGCGGGGCATGCAGCTACCGTATCTTTCTATGAATTCTTTGAGGCGGGCTTTGTTCTTTTTCCCGCACTCACGCAATGCCCAGCCAACGGCCTTGTGCATCAAATCTTCTTTGTCCTTTAGTAAAATTTTCGCGAGGGTGAAAGTATCATCCAGATTATTTTTACGTATGAAGGCAAAAGTGGAAATTATGGCTATACGCCTTTCCCATAAATTCCTAGATTTTGCCAGGAGATAAAGCGGTAACTTATTTTTATCAGCAAGCCAGTCCCCCACTATTTTATGAGCGGATAAATCAACCAGATCCCAGTTGTTAATTTTCGCCGTATGTTTTAAATAAAAACGATATATTTTTTCTTTTTCTTCTTTTATCCCCTTCCGGTACCTTAAAACAAGCATCATAAGCGCTGTTAATCGCACTTCATGAAACGAATCACGTAAAAGTCTTTCTATGTCATCTACACTTGTTTCGCGGAAATATTTTTCGGCGATAATTCTCTGAACCGGGACAGTTATTCCCAAAAATATATCCCCTTCCCCATATTCACCTTTCCTTGTTTTAAAAAACCGCGCTAAATTTTTTGCGTGTTTTTTGTCGGCAAGAGCTAATAATTCTTTTTTTACTTTCACCACTTTTCCGAGTCGAGCTTCCAGCTTCCTCTTTCAAAAACCATTATTACTTCCCCTTCTCTCCCGCCGTCCGACGTTACTTTAATAACGGCTTTATTCGCGGACTCAGTCGTTACTTCGACCGACTTGACCACTCGAGAAATAGTAGAAAAAATAACAGACATCACTTCTTCTCCACCCGCTAGATTTCCCATTTCGTCAAAACGTTTGGCAGTTGAGATGTTCGCTTCGCTTCCATACATTTCGGCGAAGACCACCAAGTCGTTCGTGTTTTTGATTTTAAAAAATTCCTCTCTTATCGCGATATATGTCTCCTTCGGATCTAGACCTGATGTGTCAATTTCTTTGAAAGTGGAAAAATCTTTTATTTCCACGCTTTTGTCGGATTCGTCTTCCTTAAGCGGAATATTTTCTGGAGTGTTTTGTCCTTCGTCTTCCGTTAGCGACGTATCATTGGAAGAGCTTTCGGGCATTTGAAAAGCTAGGATTGAGACAATCATGAAAGTCATAACAACTCCAAGCACCACAAGCTGCCATATTTTAATTGGCGCTTTTTTTTGCTTTATTTCCCCTTCTTCCTCTTTTTTTTCATTAAACAGATTAGATAGACGTTCAAACATAAAAATTAAATATTTTTAATTCCCTTTCCAAACAGTTTTATGAAGACTTCTTTTTTGTCTTCGCTTCTCAGTATATCTATCCCCTCTTTGGATATTTTTTCTATCACTTCAAATGATAACTCCAGAGACTTATTAAACAAAGCGATTATGGCTATTTCATCGTCATCCGCGGCAAGGCGATTGATGGAAATTTTCCCGCATTTGGAGCATTTGTGAACAATCATTAGCTCTCCTCTTTTTTCGCGGCCGTGTTTATCAATCCCTTCTTTTTTAAACGTGAGACCTAAAGGCGTCATACATCCGCCACAATTGGCGGCGCGATCACCCGAAATCTCTTTATCAAGGTGAAGAGAGGAAAGACAATGTGGGCAATGATTCCGATGGGCCGTGCCTATGTCCTCGGAAGACTCTACCTGTTTGCCGCAATTACAGCAGATAAATTCATCCTCGTTCATCCGCTTATTGTGACATATACCTTAGATAAACTGAATATGGTCATAATATCTCTCGTCAGGATGCCTAGGGCAAAAATGTGGATAACTATGGGTATAACTTGGCCGCGTTGTGGACAAATGTCCGGGTCATATATGGCCGAGTTATAGAATGGTTTGTGATGTTTTACTTATTGGCAAATATATTTCGTTTACCGTTAAACAAGTGTTTTCACACTGTTTTCACATTAAAAACTGTCTTCACATTTGTTTTCACACTCTATCCTTCAAATTTGTAATAAAATGTTTGCCGGCAAACATTTTATTACAAATTTGGGTCTTTTAATGTGAAAACGATTGTTTGCCAACAGACAAAAATGCAAAAATCTTGCACAAAATGTTTGTCGGCAAACATTTTGTGCAAGATTACGTGTTGTGAATGTTTGCCGGCAAACATTTTAAAACAAATTTATAATAAGAAGAATGAAAAAATTTCCTCCCTTTAAAGATGGGCATATAGAAATTGGGGCGTGGGGTGAAAAAATGTCGGCCAGGTTTTTAAAAAGAAACGGCTATAAAATACTTAGGACAAATGTCCGATGTCCGTGTGGCGAGATAGATATTATTGCCAAAGACCATAATGACATCCTTGTTTTTATAGAGGTCAAAACTTTAAGCAGATTAAGGCATAATAATGGCCAAGCTATAGAATTGCGGCCAGAAGATAATTTGACTCAAGCAAAATTATTTAAATTAAGGAGGGCGTGTTTGTTTTTTGCTAATCAGAATCCGGCTCTTGCGGAGAGAGGTTGGCGAATAGATTTATTAGCCTTGACAATTTCAGAGAAATATTGCGATGTGAGACACTTGAAAAGCATTGGGTAACTTCCTTATAATTCGCGCGTATGCCACGAATAAAATCAGCTAGAAAAGCTTTGAGACAATCCAGTAGAAGAAGGCAGGAGAATTTAAAAAAAATGAGTTCTCTTAGAGCTTCGGTAAAGACTTATAAAAAAGGTTTATCGGAAAAGGACGAAGCAACAAAGAGAACATCGCTTTCCGAAGTATACAGAGCGCTTGATAAAGCGGCTAAAACGAAGCTAATCAAAAAGAATAAGGCGCGTAGGCTTAAATCACGACTAGCCCGAGTACGGGCTTCTTAACTTACAAGGTGAGCTTAACGGATGGCAAAATCAAGCAAGGCTTCTTCGTAATCCAACTTGCCAGATTTGACGGCTATGTCATAGTCGGCCATAAGACCAAACCATTTCCCCGGTAAAGTTCCTCGGGGAGCGGAGTAAGCAAGTCCGTTAAAAACCCTGGCTGGATCTTCTTTAAGTTTGTAAAGAATGATTTCAAGCGCGATTAATTTTCTCTCTCGCGTTTTACCGAGTTTAAGCACGTTCAAGAGTCCAAAATAAGTCGGTTCATCAGCGACGGACGAGGGAAGGTAATAAGACTTAGCGGAAGCCATTTTATCAAGCTCCGAACTGATAGCCCAGAGATCGTTCGAAAGTGAAGCAATCAGGTTTTTGGCATCTGATTCCGAAAAATTTATTCCTCTTTCGGCGGCTTCTTTCAGCACAAAAAAGGCAAGTTTCTCCCTGGATAGCTGACTAAATTCTTGCGTTTTTGTGGGGGGTTCCATGAGAAAAGGCATATCAGTCGGCAGAAAAGGCTCAACACTTCCAATAAGAACGATTATTTCATTGCTTGCTGCCACTTCAGCAAGAATGTTTTTTAGGCGGTAAGAAACATCCTCCGGCAAAAGAGTAAATTCAATATCTTTAAAACCAATAAGAGTGCGGGGCGAAAAAATTGATCTATTTTTGACCGCTTCTAAGAATTTATCCGATTCGTCGGCAGAGAACTCGGAGAAGCCAAGATTGCCGTTTTTTCCGGTGAATTCCGAGACGATTTCCGCATATTTCCTTTTCCGGCGAAAAGAATCTTCACCATAAAGAAAAATAATCATTACAGATATGATAATAGCTCAAACCTTAAAAAACAAAACCTAAAACTACGATTTTGAAGCTCAAACCTGATAGATCTATAACGATTGACAGGACGGACAAAATCTTGCTGAGCGACTACCGATTTTAATTCTTTTTATGGGAGTCTTGCATCGGGGGCATGGTTTCCCATCTCGACGATAAACGAGTCTTTGTTCGCCATAACTTCCTTTTTCACCCTTGACGTTACGGTAATCGGAAATGGATGTACCGCCGAGGCGTATCGCAAGAGATAAAACCTCTTTTATTGAAGCGTAAAGTTTTTTTATTTCTCCGCCGGATAATGAAGAGGCGTTACGCAAAGGGTGAATTTTAGCTCTAAAAAGAATGTCATCTGAATAGATGTTTCCTATCCCTGCGATTTTTGTCTGATCCATTAAAAGGGTTTTAATGTTTTTGTGAGACTTGGAGACAACGGAGTGAAATTCACTGAATTTCATTTCAAGCGCTTCCGTGCCGGCATCATAAATCCCTTTTTCTTTATATATCTCGTCTTCTTTTCCGAAAATAAGTTTTACGAACTTTCGTAAATCAGAGAGAGCTATTTCGCGGCCGTCGTCAAGATAGAAGATGATATGAATATAGTCGTTCACTTTTTCGCTTAAAGCGCCCTTAAGCAATGAAACGGCGGTTTCTTTTCCATCATTTTTTTTAATTTCCCATTTGCCGATTAGAAAATGTCCCGTCATTTTAAGATGAATCAGCAGCGCATATCCGCCTTCCAACGACAGTATTATATTTTTAGCACGTCTTTTGACGTTAATAATTTTGCGATTTTTAATTCCTTTTTTTAGTTCTTCAAACGAACCCCGTCTTACAAGTTTCGGCGCGTCAGTCCAGACTTTTTTAATACGGCTGCCGATAATGAGCTTATTGAGACTGCGAACGGTATTTTCTACTTCCGGAAGTTCGGGCATTTATTCAATAGAGACTTCTTTCGGCGGAATGAGGGCGGGATCGGTTGGAAGAACGATGTAAAAAACAGATCCTCTCCCGAGGAAAGATTCGGCCGAGATGTTGCCACCGTGTCGGACAATAATGTTTTTAGTAATGTAGAGCCCTAATCCCGACCCTTCGGTTTGCTCTTTAACGGTGTTTTCTCCTCTGAAAAACTTACTGAAAAGCTTAGGGATAGCTTCTTTGCTTATACCAATCCCCGTGTCTTTAACCGATATTTGAATATAAGGACGATTTGGATAAGGTTCAATTTTAACGATGACTTGTCCGTTTTTTACATTATATTTGATGGCATTATCCAGGAGATTTGAAAAAGCAATTCCCAGTTTTTGCGGGTCGCCGTGAATGATAATAGGGGTTTTTGGCCGGTCAAAGTAAAGTGAGACGCCGTATTTTTGGGCCAAAAGATTTGCATTTTTGAGAAGGTCATCCATAAACATTCCTATGTCAATTTCCGTGAAGTTGTAGCCGAATCGGCCTGATTCAATTTTGGAGACGTCAAGCAAATCGTTCACTATTTTTAACAATCTCACTGAAGCGGCTAGTCCGTTTGAGACAAGTTCTCGGTCGGCTGGCGCGAGAGATTCGTTTTTAACGAACGTCTCAAATATCCAATGAACGGCGGTTAAAGGGGTGCGTAATTGATGAGCCGCAACGGTGATAAACTCCGACTTGGAACGCAAGAGTTCAACTTCTCTCGTTTTGTTTTTTACGATTTTTATAAAACCAATCGGGTGTCCATTCCTATCCAAAATTCGGTCGGTCGTAACGGCCAATTCAAGGGTCGGATCGGGAAAGGAAACATCCATAAGTTGAGGATATTCTCCTGCAGGGCTTTTTTTAATGACTGACGGGGCGAGCGACGGGAAAATCGTTTGCACGAGAATCTTAAAAGACGGATCAGATATTTTTTCGGGTGAGATAGTCTGCTTCAAGACGTCATCTTTGCGTAATCTAAATATTTCTTCCGCCATCCGGTTCCAAACAATTATCCGAAATTCTTTGTCGTAAACGATAATGGCATCATTAACGTTTGTGATGAGTTTTTCCAGCCGATTTTCTTCAAATGTTTTTTCCCGCCTACAAGCCGAGAAGGACAGCCCTATAAATAATGTAACGCCGACAATAACGGCGAATAAAACGCAGGAGACAATAAACCAAAGAAGGGAGAAATAAATAAAGGCAAGAATGGAAATTAAAATTCCAGAAAAAAGAGCCGCCCAAAAGGGAATAAGCTCTCGTTTGAATAATTTAAAATTTTCGCCGATTGTCAGCAAGTTACAGGATAATTGTATAACAACTCCTTGTAACTAAAAACGAAGGGAGGCCGCTCTTTCTGACAAATTTCTAAATCCTTTCATGAGAAGAAAAGCGGAGAGGTCAGTGGGAGAAAGGGGATTAACTTTAAAATCTTCAACCGAGGGAAAAGAAATCGGCGCGTTCTGGGAGATGGTCGCGAGATGCTTGGAGAGCAGAGCTTTCTCTTTGCTTTCAATGACATTTTTTAAAGCCGTTGTTTTTGGTTCAGGTGAAAGAGCATAAAGGTCTTCTAATGGGCCGTAGTTTTTAATGAGAGCTGCTGCTGTTTTAGGGCCAATACCGGAAACACCCGGAATATTATCTGAAGTGTCTCCAACCAGCCCTTTATAGTCCGGAATATGTTCTGGGGGGACACCAAAACGTTTGATTACCGCTTCGCGGTTGTATTCAGTGAATGAGCTTATGCCTTTTTGAGGCACCCAGGCGACGATATGGTTGTCTTCCACAAGTTGAAGAACATCCAAATCGCCCGATAGAATTATGATTTTCTTCACTTTCGCCGCGCGGGAGGCGTTTGAAACAACTGTTCCTATAATGTCGTCCGCTTCAAACCCCGGGGAGTCCAAACTGGCAATTCCGAAAGCTTTGAAGAAGTCTTTGGAGGAAATGAGTTGAGAAATCAAACTTTCTTCCGCTCCCGGGCGGTGTTCCTTATAGGCAGAGTATTCTTTTTCCCGAAAAGTGGGTTCCGGGCGGTCAAAGGCCGCAACAGCATATTCTGGAATGACTTCTCTTAGGATTTTCAAAAGTATGCTTGAAAGACCGTATAAAGCGCCTGCCGGTTTTCCTTGAGAGTCTGTGAGAGGAGGGAGGGCGTGGTAGGCCCGATGGATAAGAGAGTTCGCGTCTATTATAAGAAAGGAATGTTCCATGAGTTTTAGCTTATTTTAATCAATCGTTCATTTTCATTTCCGCCGTGAGCGAAGCGAACTTTAATGCCTGATATTTTTCGGGTAACTGTTTCTGGCCATTCTATTAAGGTAATAATGCCTTTTTTGCTTAGATCTTTGAAAAAGCTGATGTTCTCAAGTTCTTTTAAATCTTTAACTCGGTATAAATCGGCGTGAACCAAGCGCGTGTAGTCTCCTTTTTTTATTTTATAGGATTTCACGATATTAAACGTAGGGCTTGAGACTCTCTTTATGCCGAGATGCTCGGCAAATCCTTTAGAAAAGGCCGTTTTCCCCGAGCCTAATTCGCCGATCAAGAACACAATTTGCGGCTTACCGGCATTTTTCATAATTTTTCCGGCCAGTTTCGCTCCTAATTTCTTGGTTTGTTTCTCGGAGCGAGAGATTATGACGGGCATTTGGTTAGTTCTTTAGGCTTTCCAAATAGATTAGTCCTTTTTCGGTAAGCATGCGGCCGGAAGGAGTTCTTTTAATAAGTCCTATTTTAATAAGATACGGCTCATAAACGCCCTCTATTATGCTTTTCTCTTCACCGAGAGAGGATGAGATGGAGCCGATTCCCGCCGGACCTCCGTTAAATTGGTCGCGGAGAATAAGAAGAATCCTTCGGTCTTGATATTCAAGGCCGAGATCGTCAATCTCCAATATTTCAAAGAGTTCTTCAAGGCACTTTTCATTGATTAAGCTTGTCCCGCGCACCTCGGCAACATCTCTCGCTCTCTTTAGAATTCTATTTGCAGTGCGTGGGGTGAAGCGGCTGACCTTGGCGAGTATTTTGACGGCTTCATCGTCAATTTGAACGCCTAAAATGGCGGCCGACCGTTTTATGATTTCTTCAATGTCTTTGGATGAATAATAATCAAGACGAAAGGTCGCGCCGAATCTAGATCTAAGTGGCCCGGATAATAAATCAATCCTCGTGGTCGCCGCGATAAGAGTAAAAGGAAGAAGATCAATGGAAATTGTTCTGGCTGACGGCCCTTTTCCCAAAACTATATTTAGCGTCCGGCTCTCCATGGCCGAGTATAAGACCTCTTCAATCATCCTATTTAAACGATGGACTTCGTCAATGAACAATATGTCCCCGTTCTCAAGATTTGTCAGGATAGCGGCTAAGTCCCCGGTCTTTTCAATGGCCGGGCCAGAAGTAATTTTTAAATTTCCTTTAGCCTCTTTTGCGATAATATGAGCTAAAGTGGTTTTACCAAGTCCGGCTTGGCCATGAAGAAGTATATGGTCAATAGGCTCATTTCTTCTATTGGCCGCCTCAAGAATAATCTTAAGACTTCTTTTAACCGGTTCTTGGCCAATATATTTGCCAAAGCTGTCCGGGCGTAATAAATTTTCCCAGTTTTGTTCCTCTTTTTGACCTTGTATATTTATCTCGGACATAGTCTTGACAAGACTGAAGCTATATGTTAGGATGCGGACAAATCCGTTAAGGATTTCTGACGGGATGTTGCCTCAGTTTATAGCTGCCTTGGGTTTCGGCTCGGGTATGCCTCGGGTGCATCTTAACCTCTTTTATTTTTTAAATAAAAGAGTTTCCATAATATTCAGAAGTCTTTGGCGGATTTTTGTTTTTAAAACGCTACCAACTAATCGGCCCCGTTGCTTTTTCCACTTCCGTAAGACTCGTGATCCCTTTTATGGCTTTGATAATTCCATCTTGCTGTATATTAATAAAACCTTTCTCAACCGCAAGTTTCTCAATCTCCACTTCACTCGATTCTTTATGAATGAGCATTTCTATATCTTTATTCATTTCCAATATTTCAAATATGGCCGTTCTGCCTTTATAACCATCTATACAGGACGGACAGCCGACCGGTTCGTATAATGCCATTTCCTCCGCAGTCGGCAGGGCAATATTTTTGGGGAGAGAAACGATAAATTTCTCCATTTTTTCTCTCTTTTCATTGTCTAATTCCGTCTTTTTACGGCATTTTAGACATAATTTCCTGACTAAACGCTGGGCTATTATCACATTAACGGCTGGCCCAATGATTTGCGGCTTGACTTCCAAGTCCAAAAGGCGAGGGATAGCGCCCGAGGCTGCATTGGTGTGAAGGGTAGAGAAGACAACGTGCCCTGTAAGAGCTGCCTGCATAGCAATTTCCGCTGTTTCGGCGTCTCTTATTTCACCGATAAGAATAACATCCGGATCTTGGCGTAGGATTGATTTTAGGCCGTTTTTAAAGTCGTAGCCAGCGGATGAGTCAACCTGCGTTTGTTGAATATTGCTTAAGTGATACTCTATGGGGTCCTCAATCGTTATTATCTTTATTTCCGGTGAGTTTAGGCGGTTAACAAACGCGTAAAGAGTGGTAGTTTTCCCCGAACCGGTGGGACCAGTCACTAGAATCATGCCATTCGGCTTTTTGAGATTTTCCTCAATTTTTTGGAGGTCGTCCGTTCGGAGACCAATGTCTTTTATTTCCAGAATCACCGCTTCTGGGTCAAGGATTCTTAGAACAATCGTTGCTCCGTATTCGGAGGGGTTAATAGAGACGCGAACCTCAATATCCCCTTTATTCTCGCGACTTAAAATAGTAAACCGCCCATCTTGGGCTTTCTCCTGAATATTAAGTTTGATGCCGCCTAAAAGCTTAATTCTGCTCAAAAGATACTTATATTCTTCGTTTATAAGAACACCTGCCTCGCGTAAAATACCGTCTATTCGGATTCTTACTTTTACGGTATCTCGCGCGGGCTCAAAGTGAACGTCCGAAGCGCCAAGACCAAGCGCGCTTCCCAATATTTCTTCAAGCAAAACGCTCGTTGACGCTTTCTCCGCTGACAAGACAGTAAGACGCGCGGATAGTTCGGCGGGAGAAGAAATGGCAATTTTACTTATGAAAACTTCGTTTAAATTTTCTTTTTTGTTATTTAAAGACGGCATAACTTATATATAATATAGGCAAATGTCAGGACACAGTAAATGGTCCCAAATAAAACATAAGAAAGCTTTAACCGACGAAAAGCGCGCCAAACAGTTCACAAAGCTCTTGATGGCGGTGCAGACAGCGGCAAAGATTGATCCAAATCCGGATTTCAATCCGCGTCTTCGGGCAGCAATAGCCAAAGCCAAGGAAGAAAATGTCCCCTCGGACAACATAGTAAGAGCCATTAACAGAGCAAAGGATAATCCCACAGAAGATATTCTAATAGAGGCCTACGGCCCCGGAGGGACGGCTTTCGTTATTAAAGCCGCGACGGACAACCGAAACAGAACTATCGCCGAAGTTAAAAGGCTGCTTTTAAACAATAATGCCAAATTTGCCGAACAAGGTTCGGTTATGTGGGGGTTTACTCAAAATGGAGAAGGGGAATTTATCCCAAAATTTAAGCAACCAGTCGCAGAAGAGGACAATGAAAAAATAGAGGTTCTGACGGAAGTCCTTTTGGACCATCCTGACGTAATGGAAGTGTATGCCAATATTAAGAAATAAAACTAATTCCCTAATTTATTTGGGTATTGACCCGGGGACGCATCGCATAGGATATGGCGCCGTGGCTTTTAAGGAGGGAAAGTTTTCGCTTCTAGAGCAGGGGATAATAGAGAAAAAAGAGAAGGGTTATGCCGCGGAACAGCTGCTTTTTATTCATGAGGAGATGCTCGCACTCATTAAACGGCTGCAGCCGAACGTGATGGCGGTTGAGAAACTGTTCTTTTCCAAAAACCAAACGACCGCCATGACTGTCGCTGAAGCAAGGGGGGTGATTCTTCTCGCCGCGGCGGAGGCATCTTGCCCTATCAGAGAATTCAGCCCGAATACAGTAAAACAGTCCATTAGCGGCTACGGATCGGCTGATAAGAAAGCTGTCTTGAAAATGGTGGCACTCATTCTCGGGCTCAAAGATTTCCATCCGATTGACGACGCTTCTGATGCTTTGGCGATTGCCATTACGGCCGCTTTAATCCCCTAATAATCAAACCCTTGACCTCAAAAATCTTTGTGATATTCTTTCCGACAGAAATAAAAAGGTCGGCAAAAACGCGTTAATTAATAATGAACCCTGAAGAAAACGATTGGGGAGACGATGAGTCTCGAGAATTAGGCGGAAGTAATAACGATTATGATGAGCTTAATTCCAACGAGGAAGGCTTTTCAATAAAGGAAAGCGACGATGATAATGACTTTGAAGATGAGGATGAAGAAGAGAGTATTGATGATGGAAACGACGAATTAAACGAAGAAGAAGAATTTTAATTAGAGAGAGAAGAATAGATGAATCACAGTCGCCCCGTACCGGATGGTATGGGGCGATGTATAATTAAGAAGCGTGAAAAAAATACAGATTAAAAAAATATTGATTTGGGCTTTAGGAATAACCGGGATTTTAGTCGCGCTCGGAGTTTTAGGCTTTCTTTATTTGAGCCGGAATTTACCAACGGTAGGAGAGATAGCTTCGCATGAGCTTACGGAATCTACGAAGATTTTTGATCGGACCGGTGAAACTTTACTATACGAAATACACGGTGAAGAAAAGAGAACTTATCTGTCGCCCGAAGAAATTCCAGACGTTTTGCGTCAGGCAACCATCGCCATTGAAGACAGCGGTTTTTACGAACACTCCGCGTTTGATTTAAGAGGGACTTTAAGGGCGGTCTTTGTTGACATCCAAAAGGGTTATCGCGCGCAAGGCGGATCAACGATAACTCAACAGGTCGCTAAAAATTCGTTTTTGACGCCCGAGAAATCGATTATACGCAAGTTAAAGGAACTAATTTTGGCGTATCGTTTGGAACACGTTTACACGAAAGATGAAATATTAAATCTTTATCTCAACCAGATTCCCTACGGTCAAAATGCCTATGGCGTGGAAGCCGCTTCACAAACATATTTCGGAAAACCGGCAAAAGAAGTAAGTCTCTCTGAAGCGGCAATGCTCGTTGCCATACCGCAGGCTCCTAGTTATTACTCTCCGTGGGGGTCGCACACGATTGAACTTGAAGAAAGAAGGCAATACGTTCTCTCCCAGATGAAGGCTTTGGGGATGATAGATGAGCAACAATATAATTCTGCCAAAGATAACAAACCAGCGGTGATGGAACAGCCAAAGACGGCCTCTTTCGCCATCGCGCCGCATTTCGTAATGGCAGTTCAAGACTATCTAAATGACAAGTATGGAGAGGATTTCGTTTCCAAAGCGGGTCTTAAAATAACCACTACCCTTGATGTGGATTTACAAGAAATTGCTAATTCCGCCGTTGAGGCGGGAGGGGACAGAAATACGGAGCTTTATTCCGGGCACAATACCGCCCTAATTGCCATGGACCCAAAGACCGGTCAAGTGCTCGCGCTCGTCGGGTCAAAGAATTACTTTAACCCGCCGGAACCGGAAGGATGCATTGAAGGGTCATCCTGCCGATTTGAAGGAAATTTTGATGTGATAACTCAAGGTCTTAGACAGCCGGGATCGTCTTTTAAGCCGTTTGTCTATATGGGGGCTTTTATAAAAGGATTCACTCCCGACACCATTTTATTTGACGTTCCGACCGAATTTTCAGCTAACAATCCAAATTGTCCGGCAATACCGAACTACAGCGATGAGAGAACCGAATGCTATCATCCACAAAATTTTGACCATATTTTTCGCGGGCCGGTGACTCTTAAAGAGAGTTTGGCGGAATCAATTAACGTAACCGCCGTTAAAACGCTTTATCTCGCCGGTTTTAACGATGTGCTGGATTTGGCAGAAGAGTTAGGTATAACGACGCTTTCGGATAGAAGTCGTCTCGGTTTATCTCTTGTTTTGGGAGGAGGTGAGGTGAGACCCATAGAAATGGCCGAAGCATATTCCATAATAGCGAATGATGGCGTAAGGAATCCTTATACTTTCATCCTTAAAGTGGAAGACAATAACGGAAAGGCGCTTGAGGAATACAAGGAACATTCGGAGAGAATAGTGGAGGAAAATTACGCGCGACTTATAAGTGATATTTTATCCGATAGAAACTTGCGAGCGCCTCTTTTTCAATCAAGTCTTAATTTAACCGGCGTCTCCGGCTATCAAATAGCCATGAAGACCGGGACGACCGATAACTACGTTGATGCGTGGACTTTCGGTTATACTCCGAATCTTGTGGCGGGAGTCTGGGCCGGAAATAATGATCGCTATCCTTTACAACAAAGAGGTTCAAGTATTTTGGCGGCTGTTCCAATGTGGCACGATTTTTTTGCCGAGGCCGTAAAATTGAGACCAAACGAGCCTTTTCCCAAACCGGAGCCACAGGCAACGACCATACCTGTTTTGCGCGGAGAATTAGACAGACAAAATCCGCACAATATACTTTTTTATCTGAATAGGTTAACCGACCCGCAGTATCTCAACTGGGAAGAGGGTGTTCAAAATTGGCTAAGAAACAACATATTACCCGAAATATCTACCCCGACTTATTCCTATGCGGAAGGAGAGGAAACACCGGGAGTGGTTGGGGACGGTCCGAAAATAGAATTTTTCGGCATTAAAAATGGGGATTTTATAACGGGAGATTTATCACTCCAGTCAACAATCCATTCCGGAGCGGTTATTACGCAGGTTGAGGTTTACTTAAACGACCAATTAATTGACGTAATGACTGGAAATTTTGGGACCGAGATGAATTATCAAAAAGTCATTTCCAATAACGAATTTCGAAGTCAAAATAAATTAGTAATTAAGGCCGCTGATTCTTCTGGAGCGAGTGGAGAGAAGGAAGTCATCATTTATAGATAGAACATCCTTTAAAGGGGGCATTTTAGAGAAATAAAAGGCACTGTTAATCCTTTATGGGCATTACGATGTAAGTATAAGGATTGTCTTTTTGCCATTTAATAACAGACGGTTTAACGTCTCCCTGAAAACCCATATTTACCGTTTCGGAAGTAATGTTTTTTAGTCCGTCCATAATAAACCGCCAATTAAAGGAAATATTTAGTGGTTCGCCTGTTATTTTCGCGGGAATAAGGTATTTATTTTCACCAAGCAAACTGTCGGCGGAATAAATTTCCAATAATTTTTGGTCGGGGACAATTCTAAAAATCACTTCGTTATTTTTAGGACTGAAAGAACTGACAAGTTTTAACGCTCCTGTAAGTTCGGCTCTGTTTACTTCTATGTTTGTGCTCGTATTTTTAGGGATTATGGGAGTATATTCGGGGAATTTTCCATCAATAAGCCTTGTAATAAACGTTATATCGTCATCTTTTACCATTAATTGACTCTCATCTGAATAAATTCTAATGGTTTCTTTGTCGGTTATTATTCTAACGATTTCTTGAGCTGGTTTTAAGGGAATAATTATTTTAAATCCTCTTTCAAAATTATTTACAAAATCGGAACTATAAAGGGTTTTTTCAGCTAGTCTAAAACTGTCGGTCGCCACAAATTTAATGGTTTCTCCATCAACATCAAGAAGTATTCCGCTGATTTCCGGTCTTAGTTCAGATATTTGAGCCGCGCTTATGACGGCATTGATGCTTTCTTTTAAAACTTCTCCCTTTATTTCAATAAATTCATCTTTTCTTTCTACTCTAGGAATTATGGGAAATTCTTCATAATTCATTCCCTGAATTTTAGCCTCGTAGCTATCTGTTTTTATTTGAATATTTAATCCTTTATTTTCAATATCAATTCGTTCACTTTGAATATTATTAATAACATTATTAAAAACAACGAATGGAATCGTTATTTGTCCGTCTTCCATTATCTTTCCGGCTACTGTTTTAATAATGGCCGTTTCAAGGTCAGTCGCGATTATGTCAATCTTTCCGCCTTCCGCCTTAACTAGGACATTTTTAAGAATGGGTAGAGCAGTATTTTCTCCCGCAATTCGTGAGACAGCGTCAAGTGAATTTTTTAAATTATTTTTTAAGACGGTAAATTTCATCTATTAGTATTTACTATTAATTAATAAATATAAATTGTTGTAGTAATAGTCATTGTGGGAAAGTGGAAATGTTTGTTTTAATGTTTTAACACACACTTTATACGAATTAAACTGATTGGGATAAGTTGGGTTTAATTTTTATATAGATTAGAGAGGGGAGTATATTTATAATTGTTATACAAAAATAATCCACAAGTAATTCAACTAAGATTTATTGATTAACTCTTTAATCATAGTTAATTTTTGGTTGAAGGACGGATTATTGTTTAAAGAATGGGTTATTTTGTCAAAAGCGTAAATGGCCGTCGTATGGTCTCTTTTCCCCATTTTCTCGGCAATAAACGGATAGGACATATTAAGCATCTCGCGCAATAAATACATGGCCACTTGTCTCGGTTCAACTATTTCTTTCTTACGTCCGCGTCCAATTAAGTCCGAGGTTGATATTTCATAGAACTCGGCCACAGACTTAATTATCTGGGAGTGAGTAATATTTACGGCCGATTGTTCCAATATTTCGTTCATTATTTTTTCCACGCCAGTTAAATCAAACGAGTGACTATGATTTTTATAAAAAACGATCTTATTAATTATCCCTTCAAGTTCTCTGACGTTCCTCTGCACCTTATCAGCCAAAAAACCAACAATCTCATCGTCTAGATACTCTTTTTTATCTTGAAGTTTAACTTTAATTATTGCTACTCTGGTTTCAAAATCAGGAAAACCGATATCAACCGTCATTCCTCCTTCAAAGCGCGACTTAAGTCTTTCTTCAAGAATGGGTATGGCGCGAGGAGGGCGATCGGAAGAGATGATTATTTGTTTATTGTTTTCGTGGAGAGCATTAAAAGTATGGAAAAATTCTTCTTCGGTCTTTTCTTTTCCTCCAATAAATTGGATGTCGTCAATAATAAGCACATCAACGTTTCTATAAGCGTTTTTGATATCTTCAATACGCTTGTTTCGGATGGCCCAAATAACATCGTTTGTAAACTTTTCAGAAGAAACGTATTTAACTTTAAATTTTCCTTTGTGTTTTTTATGTATTTCGTTTCCTAATGCCTGGATAAAATGAGTTTTTCCCAAGCCAGTTCCTCCATATATGAACAAAGGGTTGTATTTGTTGCCGATGTCATCAACTATTGCAGTTCCGGCCGCGTAAGCGAGCTCATTTGAAGAGCCAACGACAAAGGTTTTAAGGTTATATTTAGGATTCAAGCCGGATTCCGGGTCGGTTTTAAACTCACCAAAGACTAATTGTTTCGTCTCTTCGGGGGATTTTAGAGGCTCGCTTTTTTTCAGGATACTTCCGTCAACGATATAAGTGATTTTCCTAATTGAACTGTCTTCGGTTCTTAAAATTCCTAAAATTGTTTTGCCGTATTTCGCTTCAACCCATTCTTTAGCAAAATGATTAGGTAAAGCTACTATCGCGTCGCCGCTCTTATTATCAACCAGCCGACTATTTTTGAGCCAGGTCAGAAAATTAGGTCTGGATATTTGTAATTCCATTTCACCTAAAGATCTATTCCAAAGCTCGTCAACGGTCATAGCTATCATTCTATTTGGACACCGCGCGAGCGTCAAAATATTTAGCGAGAGCTATTGAAAAAATTTTAAAACTCGTAATTAAAATTTTGACGCGACAGAATTAAGCCGAAATGCAGGGGAAAGGGATAACGCTTTAAAGAATGATTAATTCCTAAAGCTGCCCCTGTGGATAACTTGCGAACAATAAGCTGATTTTGTTGACAATTAAGTATAAATGTAGCAAAAATCATTGACTAAACGGGTAAAATTACCTATTTTTAGCCTCATGAAACCGACTTATAACCCCAAAAAGAAAAAAAGAGCGAGAACTCACGGCTTTTTAAAGAGACAATCAACAAAAAAAGGAAAAGGGGTAATCAGAAGAAGAAGGGCGAAGGGCAGAAAGAGACTTTCTGTTTAAGTTTTAAAATGATTAGCGCCAAGTATAAATTAAATGTTAGCTTGGCCTTTAAGGATTTTAAGACCTTCCACAGAGGCAAGTTTCTTCTTGTTAAAGCGAAAGAAAACGGCCTTAAGCGCTCACGAGTTGGCGTGGTTGTTTCGCGGAAAAATTCACGTCTTGCGGTCCAAAGGAATTGGGTAGAGAGGTTGATATATCGGTTTTTCGAAACTAATAAACGCTTTTTGGAAAGATTTAATCCTTCATCCGACTTTTTAGTGATAATTTTGACTACTGTATCCGAGATAAAGGATAATGAGGAGACTCTTAATAACGAACTTAACGATGTCATATCTATTTAATACTTTTTTGTACCAGCCAATAATAAACGCGCTTGTGTTTTTATATAACACGGTGGCTTTTCACGACCTTGGAGCGGCGATAGTTTTACTTACCATTGCGGTGCGCTTGGTGCTTGCGCCGATGTATCACAAGATGCTCCACCAGCAAGTACTGACGCAGAAAATAGGGCCGGAGATGATGAAAATCAGGGAAGACCATAAGGACGACAAAGAAAAACAGACACAGCTTTTAATGGAGCTTTACAAAAGACATAAGATCAACCCGTTCTACACGTTTCTAGTTCTCCTCATTCAACTCCCTGTTATGTGGGGCCTCTTTAAGGTTTTTACGAGCGGATTGAACGGCCAAATATCAAGCCTTCTTTATCCTTTTATAAGTGACCCGGGAACGTTTAATCCAATCGCGTTTGGGCTTATAAACCTAAATGAAAGGAACATAGTGCTTATAATATTCACGGCACTCATCCAGTTTATTCAGACAAAGATTTCTTCTCCTTCGGTAAAGAATCAGAACAAAACTAATTCCAAAATGCCGATGCTTTCGGGGAATATGATGGGTGTATTTCTTGCGCTTTTCTCGGTATTTATCTTATGGAAATTGCCTTCGGCTGTGGCGCTTTATTGGTTGGTGAGCACTATCTTCGCGGTGGGACAGCAGTTTGTTTGCAATAGAAAATTCAGAAATGCAGAACTTAAAGGAAATAACAACTAAACTACTCCCCCTTTTTGGATTCAAAGAAGCAAGTGTAGAAATTGATGAGGAAAAAAAGCGGGTATCTCTTAAGATTGATGACGGGACAATAAACGCCAAGAACATGCCGGCGCTTATTAACGCCTTCAACAGGGTATTAAAGCTTATCGCCAAAAAATACGACGAAGGGCCGATAACGGTTGACGTTAATAATCATCATCGGGAAAGGGAAAAACTCGTGGTAGAGCTTGCTAAAGCAGGAGCGAAAAAAGCAGCGACTACAAAAGGAGACGTCGTTCTTCCGCCGATGAACGCCTTTGAGAGACACCTGGTGCACGAAGAAATATCGGTGAGACCGGACTTAAAAACAGAAAGCGTAGGAGAGGGACAGTCAAGGAGGGTAGTGATTAAGTTTATCGGATAGAATTTATTGACAGTAACTACAGTCGGGTGTAATCGGAGAACACGTTAGGTCAGAAGGGCTAGTGTTCTCCTCGCAGGGGTCAAACGGTTTTAAACGACATTCGCAAGGAGCCTTAGAGCTAGTTCCTTCTATGACAAATTTTCGCTCGTCGCATGTGTATAGATGTGCACAATCTGTTTTACATGAAGCGGAAATAACATTATATCCAGCACTTGTCAGACGCAGCCTGGTTTTACCGTATAGTTCGTTGCAATGGCTGTTAATGTAGTCAAAATCAGCCTTAGAAATATAGACAGGGTCGGTTGTTTGTGAGGGGAACTGTTGACAAATGGTAAGCGGACAGGGGTTAGCGACAGACGGGTTCGGACATATTTTAGCACAAGGTGCGGACGGAGCGTCTAAAATAGGATCGTCAGAAAACTTACCTGTTTTAAGAAAGCCATAAACTAGTTGACTAATAGGTTGCGGCTCCGGAACAGGAATAGCGTCGGTAGGACAATGTTCATTTCGCCAATTAACAGCACATTTATTAGGTGAGGGAGGCGTCGGGTTTAGGACAGGTAAACAATTATCGGTTTTCCATTCAGAGGTGCACGCTTCGATTATCCAATCACAACTCCCGTTTTCGGGTGAATCGCACGGACAATTATTTTGTCGCCAGCTAGCGGTACATTCTGTTTTGGTACTAGGGCAATTCGCGGCTATCCACGGACGCGTACACTTATCTTTGGGACAGAAACCTGTCGCACATGACGGAGGGTTATATTGACCAGCGTCATCGCAATGTGAACGATACCATGAATTAGTACAAACTTCTTCGTTTGACGCGTAGTTACATGACGGGTCAGGACATGTTCCGGCAACTTTTTGATCCCATGAACAATCATCACATGAGCTTTCCGGAGGAGTAGATGGAGGAGTCACTATAGGGATGGGCAATGTTCCAAAGGGAGTCTTATCAATGCTGAAGTCAGCCACTTTTGCAATATTCGGATTTAAAATGTTTAAAATCGCGAAACCAAAGGCGATGACAGCCAGTCCTTTAACAGCCGCACTGATCCACGCATTGGCCTCTTTCTGTCGAGACTCGTTATCCCCAGAGGTGGAATACATTACTCCGGCGAATATAAGCGTTCCAAGCGCCAGAATGGCGCCGATACCTAGCCCTACGTTAAAGACGTTAGCAATACCGCCAGGGATAAAGCCGTCAAGGGCGGCGATAATACCGGGTCTATTGTTTTGCGCTGCTAAAGCGACAGAGATCATGAAACAAGCTTAATTATAAGCAATTACTTATTGTTAATACACCAAGTCATTCTGCGATATTTCAAGAAATGACCGATTTCCGAGGATTGGACGTTCCTTCTCGCGGGATCGTTGATGTAGACTCTGTTTTTAGTTTCGTCTATGCCCTTTACGACAATATAATGTCCTCCCGTTGTAAAAATCGGCGTGCGATCGCGGGGGGTGTTTTTTAATGATTCTACTTCTGCAGAAGTAGCTGCTCGCATAAGGGCCACTATGACTCCGCCATTCCTTAGACACGAAGCAATTCCGCTTTGCCCGCTTATGGTCTTACTCGTGAGCCCATAAAGCTTAGGAGCGCCGACTATGCCGGCCCAAGCGGTTCCATTACCGCACGGCCTCCATCCTCTCTTAACCATTTCGCTACCAACAGTCTCGACGGCGGTCGATTTTGTCATATATCGGTTGCCGGTAAAGTAAATCACTGCCATCGCAACGGAGGTTGGCCCGCAGCCCGAAGTGCTATATGTTGCTCCTCCACAATTTGGCCCGTATTTTTTACCTCCCCATGGATCTCCCCCTTGCTTTAAGAGAGGAACTTCGGAGTAAGCCGGCGTACCTGTTACGGATGGTATTTCTCCCGTGCTTGAAAATACTTGCCATTTGGAAGTGTCAGTCGGCGGAATACCCGTAGTGCTGGTTATGGCCATATAGGAAACATTTTGATAAGAAACAACGTCCCCGGCTGCATAGACAGCACTGTTGCTATAATCTCCTCGCCAGTGGGTTTTGGGATAAGAATCTGTCGGTGGAATATATCCACTAACTGGTTGAATGTTGACTTCGGGTACGGGAAGGTCCTTGAGATCGTAGTCTACGACGGTTGTGATGCGAGGATTGATAACAGAAATGATCACAAAGCCGAGAGCGACAACAGCTAGGCCCTTAACGGCCGCTAGAAGCCATACTTTAGCGTCTTTTTTTCGGGACTCGCTATCGCCCGAAGAGGCATATAAAATCCCCGCGAATATTATTACGCCGAGAGCCAAAATGGCGGCAATACCCAAACCGATATAAAAAATATTAGCAATACCGCCGGGGAGAAAATTGTTGACGACAGATATTATGCCGCCTTCCTCTTGCGCCAGTGCAACCTTAAACAGGTTCATACGGTAACTATATCGCATGATCCTGCCTTAAGAAAGAGAGGATTTTTTGTCTGATGCTTCTTCTGTTTTTTCTCCAGCGGCTCTTATCGCTAAGAGTTCTTCGGGATTCGTGGTAATAATCTGATTCTCAAAATAGGAGGGGACAATTTGGATCGCAATGTGTTTTTGGCCGACAAGCATCAAACCTTGCCCGATGTTTACGTCTATCAAGTAGTTCTTTTCAACATCCGTAAGATTAAAGGCCTTGGCTACAATGTCTATTGTCGCGGGAGACTGTTTAAGTAAAAGCTGAAGAGAAGAATTTGTGATAACCGGACGGCCGAAAGGTGAGTTCAAAAAATCCTCAACGTCTTGGGTAATGGTTGTGATACCCAAATAATACTTTCTTGCCCGACGAACAAGGTTGAAGAGAAAAGCGGCGGAGTCGGGATATTTCATCAAGAGCCACGCTTCATCCACGACCATAATTCTACGCCTTAATTCCGAACGAACGATGTTCCAAACATAGTTCAGGACGATATACATGGCAATGGGTCTCAACTCTTCTTCAAGGTCTCTGATAGAGAAGACAATAACGTTGCTCCTGACATTTACGTTCGTGGGACGATTGGTAAAACCGGCATAACTTCCCTTGGTAAAACGGTAAAGTCTGTCTGCCAAACCTTTGCCGCCGTCCATGTTGCGGAGAACGTCTTCCAAGTCCCCAAGGAGTGGGGGATCAGCTCCTGAAAAATCTCTGCCGGGGGAGATATCTCGCGAGGCGTAAGTTTCATTGATTGCCCTATCAAGAATTCCTTCTTCGGCGGGCGTGACCGTTCCAACCATTAGCTTAACGAGTCCCGTAAGACTTGCTATGTGAGATTGGAGGACTTCGGACACATCCTCTCCCTCGGGAACTATCGGAATATCAAAAGGGTTAATACTATCTTTGGAGGTCAGGGATATTTTAAACGTTGTTCCACCGACAGCTTCTGCGAGCGGTTGATATTCATTTTCCGGATCAAGGATTAAAACATTTGTGCCAAGCATTATGGATCTTAGAAGTTCAAGCTTCGCGGCGTAAGATTTACCGGAACCGGATTTGGCGAATATGACAGAGTTGTGGTTTTCAAGGTCAAAGCGGTCAAAAATGACGAGAGTATTGTTGTGTAAATTCAGTCCATACATTATGCCCTCGTCCGTAGTTAGGTCGGGAGAAATGAAGGGGAAAAACGCCGAAGCGGGACCGGAATTCATCGCGGAGGAAATATTCATTAGGTTTCTGGCGAAGGGACTAACGGAACGCCAAAGCCTAACCTGTTCAAACATCGGGCATTTAACCGTAATAAGAGCTCGTTCAAAAGTGGAAATTATTCTATACTCCAGCTTTTTGAGCTCATCCAAAGAGTCGGTGTATACCGAAAAGTAAAGACTTACAGAAAAGAGCCTTTCCCTAGTCTGTTGGAGAGAGTCACGAAGAGCCTCCGTATCCGTAAGGGCGGTTTCAAGAGCGGGATCTCTTACCAAGCCCTTTTCCTGTCTTTCGGTAATGGCAGCCGAGAGATAAGCGGTTTTTCTTGTAAGATTTTTAAGAGCGATATTCGTATCTGTGGGAGACATATGGATAGATATATCCATAAGCTCTGGTCGATTGATGATTGGTTCAAGCCAGTTCGTGGTGAGATATCGCGGATAATTTAAAACAAAGAAACTTTTAATGAATTTGTCGTTTATCTTTAAATAATTCGGCTTTATCTCAATAACCTTGGAGGCTATCGGGTCCCCTTCGGGGATAGGTTCTTTTTCGATGGTCTTCGGATTGTAGAAGTTGGCGCAAAGCTCTCTAAGCTCCGAATCCTCCAGAGTAACAGCGCGAAGTCCAACCTGTCTTAATCCTTGTAAAACTTGCTCCGTCCTGAAATTAAGCTTTTCCATATATTGCATAAGCTCGTCAACGGACATACTGGCGATTCGTTCCTCTTCTTCTCTCTTCCTTTTGCCGATGCCCGATAAGGCAGTCGTGTCAAAAGGAACGGTAACAAAGAAGCTTTTCTCAACGACGGCATTCTCGGCGATAAATTTCTCAATAAATTGAATATATTCGGAGAACAGACTCTTAATAAGCTGATTTTGTTCCGCGTCCATTCGGGTGCGCATGTTGTCTAAGTATTCTTTTATAGCCAACCGACGTGAGTGGACGGTGAATTGGACGGCAAAGTCTAGAGAGTTTAGAAGGTTTTGGAAGGAGGAAATAACAGAGTCTTGCTCGTCTTCGGATTTAAGGTCTATATTAACACCCGCAACCATAATAACTTTTCTCATTCCGCCGTTCTTCAAAAATATGGCGCTGTTTCTAATTTCTTTTACATCGGTTAAATTTTCAACCGAACCGATAGAGTCTGGATTTTTGGAGGATTTGGGCATAATGACTTATCTGTAATCAACTCTTCGCGCGACGACCGTTTCACCAGTTGGCTTTTCTACGAATTCATATCCCTGTCGTTTTAAAGCGGCTTGCCTCAAACTTTCTTCTCTAAAGGGAATGGGAGAGGTGGTGGTGGTGATTTTATTAAAGAGATTTTGAAGACGCGACCGCTTTTTCTCTGGAGCGGGGACAATCGGCGCAAGTGTTTCAAGGGCAGGAATGGCAGATACGGCGGGAATAGTAGTTGAAACAACCGGAGGAGCGGGTGTTTCATGCAGAATTTCAGCGGGCGCGAAAGGCGGAACAAGAACGGCAGGCACAGAAGGCATGGCAGGAAAGACTTGTCCCGCGACCCCGGCTTTTTTCGCGGAAGAAAAGGGTTCAATATACTTAAAACCGGTTGCTCCGGAGACTTTGAATTTTAGAGTCAGCACTTTCGGTTCCCATAAATAACGAAAAGCCGCTAGCAAGAAAATCGGCATAGAGCGGCCGTTGATTTTTACGAGAGCAATTACAAGAGAACTGCCGACTAAAATGGCGGAGACAATGAACCAAAACCATGTTGTAAGAACGGGAAAAAGAAGGAAAGAAATGACAACCGCAACGCCGACATACGCAAATTGGACTATAGTAAAAGGTCCGACGAGTTTATTTTCCGTCTCAAATTGGGGAACCTGAAACTGCATAATATCCGAATTTTAAGTAAGCCACAAACGACTTACAAAGGCAAATCCTTAAGATTTAAAACGTTCTCGGGATTAACCTTAGTTTTCTCTTGGCGGCCAAACTCAAGACTCGCAATAGGAGCCTTTTTCTGCGTTCCGGGTTCGCCCGAATAAAACATTGGTCTTAGCGGTTCTTGTTCGCGCATTTCGGCTGAAACTTGCTTTGGGAGATTTTCTTCATGGATTACGAAGGGAGCCGTGCTCTCGCTCAAAATTGGGGCGAGGGCGGCAGGTTCAGGGGCTTCTTCCAGATTAGGAGCGATAGGTTCAGGTTCTGTAGGAATCTCGGCAGGCGCGGCAATGGGTGTGGGGACAAAAGGAACGGCGGAGGTTTCATCAAGCGGGGTGATGACGGAAATATCTGTGCCAGATTCGGTAAGAGGCGCTTTTATGGGGAGGAGAGAAGAATTGACAAGTTTCTGAACAATGGCTTCGTTCTTCTGGTTTTGGGGGAGAAGAGAGAGGAGTCTGTCTTTAAATTCCTCGGGCCTAATGTTTTTGAGGACGAGGTCAAAGACGGTGTTAATAAGAGGAGCAGAAGATGGAAGACCGAACTCTCCCTGAATAGACACGATTGAATCAATAAACTCATCCGAGTCCAGCCATTGCTGGATGATAGAATTAAGTTCTTTAAAATTCATTTTGATTGATTAATGCGTTAGGATCGATTAAGGGGTCGTCCGTATTGATCGAGAACCGGAGATTGCTGTGGTTGTAGTGGCTGTTCTTCTTTAAACCAATCATTCTTTTTTTTGAGGGCTTCGGTCTTTGCTTCAATGCGACTAAGGGTTTGTATGTCAGCTGCGTCTGTCAGGCTACCCGTATTATCCCTTAATCTCTCAATGGCGTTGCTTATTTTTTCCTGTTGACTGCGACTGCCCTCTTGGCTGAATCGGTTGAGATCGCTGTTTGAAAGTTTAAGAACGACTTTATCACCCATGCCTGCAATACTATCTACGATCTGATCGGCGACTTTTTCCTTAAGTCCTTTGACCCCGTCTTTTAACTTGCTAAGTTTACCAAGATTTGCCTTGGAAAGGAGACTGGGGTTTCTCAAAGACTCCTTCTCTATCGTTAGCACCGACTTTGTTAGTTTTTCAATATTTTCCGGAAGCCCCTCTTTTATCGTATCGGCGATGCTTTCGTATCCCATGGCGAGTGCTCTCCGCGCTTGATTGATGTCTGTCGGATCAGTGATATTCTTTAAAGCTATCTTGGCGATATCTGAAGAGACAGCCTTTTCTACCTTTCCTAAAGCGGCAACATCTTCAGGCGTAAATTTAGAAGGGTCCGCGTCGTATTTCAGCATAAGGTCGTAGACATTCTCTGCGACAGCTTTTTTGTCATCTTTGGACAAGCCTTTAACATCATCTTCAGTAAGAGATAAAGTTCTAAGCTCGTTACGCGTTTTGACCCATCGGGTGAATTTATTCTTACCTTTTCCAAGTCCTTCCGTTATATCTCTTTGTCCGATTCTCTGTTCAATAAGCTGTTTTCTGACATCTTCGTCTTTTAGCGTCTCTATTTTGGGACTGATGCCGACCTGTGACAATATGGATTTGGCGCCCTCACCTAGAGAGGCTCCGCTACCCATAAACCCAAGACCTCTTCCGCTGACGTTAGTGGCAAACCATGCCCTTCCCTTTTTACCCTGTGTTTTGTATTGTTCAGCGCGCATCTGGGCTCCTACTTGCGCTTTCTTTATCACTCTTTGAGTGCTACCGGCGATAAAACCAACTCCACCAGATACGCCTGCCATTACCAGCTTTCCGGCAATACCGCTAAATTTGGAAGCAAGGAAGATTCCCATGGCGCTTATGATAATAACTGCGATATATTGAGCAATTAAGACAAGCGCAGGGCCAGAAGACGTGCCACTAGAGGCATTCAGAAATACAGCCGCAAAAGAAAGAAATAAAATGATAACTGGACCGTAAAAGGTCCATTTTAGAAAGTTTTTCCACCAACTATCCCATACTACTTTTAAAGGAGGGAATATGAAGCCTAGCCATATAAGAGGAGAAAACGTAAGGAGTAGCATAAGAATTACATATCTAATAAGCAGGAAGAGAGCAAAAGCCAGGAAAGTAAGAGCAGCTACTATGCTTAAAATCGAACCAATAAGTAAAGATGCAAAATCAAGGGCCAAGTCTCCTAATAGATCTGTAAACACCGATATTTGTTCGTTTGTTTGAGCTAATTGTTTTTGCACATCTGATTGGTGATCTTCTTCAATACCTGATGTAAAATCACCGGCGACAGCGTTTGATTTAGGTACACAGTCAACGTAAGGAGGACTTTCATTATCTCCGCATATCTTAAAGCCGCGTTCTGACTGTGATGCGTTTGAAGCTTGTAATAATGAGGCCCTGATTTTATTTTTGAGATTCCATGCAGTGAATTGGCCAGTTAAAGCACCTGGGCAAGGGGAAGCGGCGTTGTAAAACGCTTCGGTAAGACTCGTCCCCAAATTAACAATACCGCTTGCGATGGGAATCGTGAGGTTCACGAAAATGGCGCCGACAACGAGCTTAATAAGAATTTTATTTGCAGAAAACTCTTCTCGACGAAGAATGGTGGCGATGCCGATAACAATGATACCTATAATGAATCCGAAATTCGCGATTTGAAGAATAAGCTTTCCGCCGTAATCTAGAAGAGAATTATTAGAGGTAAGATAATCTATGTTTAAGGCTAAACCGGCCTCGATAAGTGATCCTGCGACTTCGTTAAAAACAGAGCTGATAAGCCCAAAAATAACCGCCTTCATCCAGACATCTCTTATAAAGTCGATGGCTTGGTCGATTGGCTCAAAAATTCCTCCTATTTGAAATCCAAAAACGCTTAGATCTTGGAGAAAACTTGTGAGCATATCAACGCCTAGAAAACCGGCACTCCACAGGAGGTTCTCTACCATATAGTTAGATATTCCTAATGTAAAATTCTGAGTTGCAGTTCTACACTCATCCGTTACGGTAAAATTTTGTGCGTGGGCCGACGGAATAAAGCCCGCGAAGACTATCAGTAACAAGAGAACCGCGAATACTTTTCGGAACATAGCAATACTTAAATGATAGCAGATTTAAGAAATAAAAAGAGTGGAGTTTCTAAAAATTTCGTGAGATACAGATAATATCTTCTAGTGAAAAATTCTGGGGGCGAAGATCGGGGGATAGATTACAGACTTCAAAGATTTTTTTTGCGTTAAGTTTTGAGATGTTCAGGGAATCAGCAAGGTTATTTATTGCTTTTTTGCGCGGTTGGCAAAAGAGAGCTTTAACGGTGGTGTAATATTTTTCTCCGCCGATTAATTTATCTCGGTTGAGTAAGATAACGGCGGAATTAACCTTGGGCACGGGACAGAAATTATCTCGAGGGATGGTAAAAAGATATTCTGGCGAGGCCCATCCGCGAGTAACGGAGGATAAAAGGTTGGCTTTTGGCGGAACTGCGGATATTCTCTCGGCCACTTCTTTTTGAACAAGCAGAACGGTTTTGAAGGGGGGATTTGGCAATTCGGAGAGGATTCTTAATAAATGACCGGTGATGTAGTAAGGAATGTTTCCGACAAGTTTCCATTCTTTAGGCGGATTAAGTTGTGACAGCACTTTTAAGGCGTCTCCTGAAATTGTCTGAACGGCATCAAATTTTTGTTGCAAGTCACCGGCGAGTTTCTCATCTTTCTCTATGACTATCAGTTCTTTGGGAGTTCTAGTTACCAAAAATCGGGTAAGTTCGCCGTGTCCCGGGCCGATTTCGACTATGGTGTCATCTTCTTTAACGTCCAGCGCCTCGGCTATTTTTCGGAGAATGGAGGTATTTTTTAAGAAATTTTGTCCAAGGGATTTTTTAGCGCGCATGATGTGTAGTATTGTAGCTTATCTGCGGTAAGTGAAACTCCTGCTTGCGCAGGAAAGATAAAAGGGATAATATCTCGGCCATTAACACAGTATTATCAAAAATTGCATATTTCGTCATTTCAAGCGTTTTAGCGCTTTTTCCGGCATCTCGAAATAATGGTGAATCACGAATTGAGAAAAAGAGCTTAGACGTTACTATCCCCCGAGAAGAGCCGCTCATAGTGGAGGGGGATTCAATGCTTGTAGGGTCCCAATCGCTCATAATATCTGCGGAACCGGAGAGGGAGAATGAATTTCTCGACACGCAATTCGCGGGGGAAAATGCGGGCGAAAACGTGTTTTTTGCCGTTTGTGGAATGAAAATAGAGGCGAATCACTCGGGGTTTGTCACGGGTATCGGCTGGCCCGGAAAATGGAATGACGGGAAGGGGGGATACGTGACGATACAGAATGCGAACACGTTTTTAATGACCACATATTCGCATCTTTCAGACGTTTGTGTTGAAGAGGGTGACTTTGTAGAAAACGGAGAGGTCTTAGGCATTGCCGGCTCTTCGGGAGAACTTTTGCCTGGCGGAACGTGCCAAGTAGGAGTGGTTAGCAGGTAATTGATTAGCGAGGCGTTCTTTGAAAACAATGTTAACGGGGTAGACCGGAACGCAACCTGTATTGAAACGCTTCAGCAACGTGCTCCACGTTAATGATTTCCGACAAATCAAGATCAGCAATTGTTCGGGATACTTTAAGCAACCGATAGTAGCCCCTTCCTGAAATTTGAGCGGAATCAAATATTTTTTTAATGAATTCTTCGGCCTCTTTTGAGAGACACGCGACCGCATCGCATTGTTTAGAGGAGAGCGCGGCGTTTCCGTCAACCGTTATGCCTAACTTTTTAAATTTTTCTTTTCGAAATTCTTCGGCGGAGGAAATCAATCTATCGTAATTCCTGTTATAGTCGGATTTGTTTTTAAGGTCATCATATTTTATGCGCGGGACGTTTATTTGAATATCTATGCGGTCGAGTAACGGTCCAGAGACTTTTTTCTGATAACGGATTATGTCGTATGCGCCGCAACGGCATTCAATTTCTGGATCTCCATAGTATCCGCACGGACAAGGATTCATGGCGGAAACGAATTGAAATCTTGCGGGAAAGCGAAGATTGGCTTTCGCTCGGGAGACAATCACTTCTCCCGACTCCATTGGTTGCCGCAAGGCTTCAAGCACGTCTCTATGGAATTCGGGCAATTCATCAAAAAAGAGGACGCCGTTGTGAGCCAGACTTATTTCTCCCGGGCGAGGATTTGACCCGCCGCCGATGATTGAAGCGAGAGAAGATGAATGGTGAGGGCTTCTGAAAGGGCGCGTGACTACAAACGGATTCTCCGATGAAAGCATTCCGGCAGCGCTCCAATTTTCGGAAGTTTCTACGGAGCGTTCCAAATCAAGCGGAGGCAGAATGGAATTAATGGCGCGAGCCAACATAGTTTTTCCCGATCCGGGAGGGCCGACCATGAGTAAGTTATGCCGTCCCGAAGAAGCGACAATAAGAGCGCGTTTTGCCGCTTCGTGGCCTTTGATGTCGGAGAGTAAAACAAAACTCTCTGCGGATTTTAACAAAGATTCGTTTCTGGCCGGACTGATTTTAGCAGAGCCTTCAATATGCCTCGCAGCCTCAAAGAGGCTCTTAACCGGAATTACGTCAATATCCGAGATAATTGCCGCTTCCTTCGCATTCTCTTTTGGAAGAATGAATTCTTTAAACCCCATATCTCTCGCAAGGCGAGCGATATTTAGAGCGCCTTTTACGGGGCGAAGACTGCCGTCAAGAGATAATTCGCCGACGATGATTTTATCACCAAAATCAGCATTTCGAAGTTCGCCCGTGGCGGCGGCATAACCCAAAGCGATGCCCAAATCGTATTGCGAACCAGTTTTATGAACGTCGGCGGGAGCGAGATTCACGGTAATTCGTCGATTCTCTCGATTCGGCGGTTTGAATCCCGAGTTTTTAAGAGCGGCATTGACTCTTTCTCTTGCTTCGGAAAGAGCTTTGTCGGCGAGACCGACAATCGTGAAATCATGAAGACCGACGTTTAAGTCGGTCTCTATGGCGATCAATTTGGCCGTAATTCCTTCCAGTTCGGCTGAAAAGAGCCGCGAGAGACTACGGGACATGGAACTCAAACTTCCAGCTTATGGACTTTACAGAGACTTGATTCCGGAACGATATCTAAAATTTCTTTTTCAATCGGCTGGCCGCACTTTTCACATAAACCGTAAGTACCCTCTTTAATTTTATTTAAGGCCCTACGGACGTTTTCCAAACGCGCTCTCATCTCGTCTCTTATGCCGACCTGTTCATCGGCGGCGACGGACTCGTCGGCTTCGTCTTCTTCTTGGTCAACTTGATCGCCAAAATCCAGCCTCTCGGGGATCTCTTTAAGCTCTCTCTCAAGCCTGCTCTCAAGCGCAAGGAGCGCTTCTTTGTATTTTTCCAGTTCTTCGCTGTCCATCGTATAATCTTAACATACTACAAATGATATATGCCCTTAAGGGAAAAATAGAGGAGATACGTACGAATTTCGTGGTTTTCGCTGTCGCCGGCGGAGAGTCTTATAAAATATTTATGCCGGCGGGCGGCTTAAGCGCTCTTCGGGAAAATCAGGAAGTGAAACTTTTTACTTGCCTCTTCTCCCGAGAGGGCGGACTTGATCTTTACGGATTTTTAAGCGGAGGAGAAAGGGATCTTTTTGAAACATTAAATACCGTTTCGGGAGTGGGACCAAAAGCGGCGATAGGTATTTTGGGTCTTGGGCCCACAGACCAAATAAAAGCGGCAATCAGAGAGGGTAGAACGGAGACGCTTACCAAATCGTTCGGCATCGGGAAAAAAACGGCAGAAAGAATAATTGTAGAGTTAAGAGATAAAATAAAAGAAGGAGGGGAAGTTCCTGAATGGGACGAAGACGTTTATGACGCCTTAATAAAATTGGGTTATCGGCGAGACGCGGCAAAAGAGGCGGTTGGGAAAGTTAGCCGAGATACTAAGAATATAAACGATAAATTAAAAGAAGCCTTAAAATATATCCGATAGGATGATTAAAAAACTGAAAAATATATATCACTTTATTTTCGCTTGGGCAGGGAAAGTCTTTTGCGGCAACCCATCGCATAAATTAGTGGTAATTGGAGTAACGGGAACAAAAGGAAAAACGTTAACGGTGGAGCTTATCGCAGAGGCTTTAAGAGCCTGCGGGCAGAAGGTGGCGGTAATTTCATCAGCTCATATTGTCGTAGGAAATAAAGAAAAACCAAACTCAACGGAAAACACCATGCTTGGCCGAGGCAGAGCCCAGAAAGTGCTTGCGGAAGCGGTTAGGCAGGGGTGTCGATTCGTAATAGTGGAAGTCAGTTCGCAGGGAATAATTCAACATCGGCATCGATTCATTGAATGGGATGCGGCTGTGTTAATTAACTTGCATCCCGAGCACATTGAATCGCACGGTGGTTTCCAAAAATACAGAGAGGCAAAATTAGATTTCTTTCGTTACGTTGCCGGTTCGCCAAAACTTGGAAAAGTGTTTTTTATAAACAGAGAAGATGAAAATGCGGAATACTTCATCAAAGCGGCAGGTAATAATAAGAAAATTTTCTTCAATGGAACTTTTCTAAAGGCCAATTATGCAGCGGCGGTAGAGGTTGCAGACCATTTTGGCTGCAGCCGCGAGGCGACAGAAAGAGCGTTGAAAGATTTTAAAGGAGTGCCCGGAAGGATGGAAGTAGTTGTCCATGAGCCCTTTAGAATAATTGTGGATTATGCTCATACGCCGGAATCTTTGGAACAGGTTTATAAATGGGGAGCGTTGCCTCTGAGACTCGGTCATGACGGATGTAAATTAATATGCGTTCTTGGCTCGGCCGGAGGAGGAAGAGACAAATGGAAAAGGCCTAAGATGGGAGGGATTGCGGCAAAATATTGCGACGAGATAATTGTCACGAATGAAGACCCTTACGATGAAAATCCAATGGTGATATTAGAAGAGATAGCTAAGGGAACGGAGGACGGAGGAAAACAGGCGATAAAAATACTGGATAGACAAGAAGCGATAGATAAAGCTGTTTCTCTGGCAAGCGAAGGAGACACAGTCATAATAACTGGCAAGGGAAGCGAGAGATTTATCCATCTTGCGAGAGGAAAGAAGTTTCTTTGGTCAGAAAAAGAGGCGGTCGCGCGAGCGATGAAGGATAGAAACAATATTTGAGAAATAAAAACTCCTCAATGAGGAGTTTTTACTGGTATTAAGGAAGACTGCCATTAATCCAGCGGAGCATATTTTCTAACTTGCCGTCCAGCTTTTCTTTCACCTGCTCGTTTTGCTTAGAGAGCAAGTGGTAGATAAGGCAAAGTAGAACGGTTAAAGGAAAAACAGCGAGAAGCTTTATAAGAAACAGCTCGCTCGCGGATAAATTCCCACCTGGAACTTCTTCGCCGAAGATGAAGAAAATGGCACTGGCGATGATGAGCAGGACAAGCAGGACGCGAAGACAAGCGAGGACGACAATCGTGCGTTTTAGTCGAGCTATCCTTTTGTCTTCGATGTACCAATGCAACACGTCAGACCCTCCTTTTAGCGATTTTCTTCAGGAATGTTGATCTTTATAATTCTCCAAACGCCAGATTCTTCTTCCTCCATAGCAAAGGCGCCTCTTTCAGGCATACTTGCTGGACGAAAGGTCGAGTGCTGACAAGATTTATGGTCGGCTAGCATGGGATCATGTCCTTTGGAGCGTATCACTTTATAGGCTATGACCCATGCCTGGTCTATCGAAAACGCTCCAATAAAGAAAACGATACGTGTTTTGTGTCGATTTAAGTCAAAGCGAAAATCAAAAAACATTCTTTTCGGCCTTCTAATCGACTTGCTTCTCGTCTTACCAGAGACAGTGGTCATTACCATTGGGTGTCCTCCTTCTTGTAAAAATGCTGCGACATTTGTATCACATCATTAATATCTTGTCAATTAAGACTGTAATTTTTCGCAGCCTGTTATAATAAATAAAAACTATGTTGAAAGATCAAAATCACGATTTAGTGCAGCAATTATCCGAAATATCGGACAGTCTTTGGAGAATGGAAGCATATAAAAAAAACGCCGACGAATGTGATTCCTGCAAGGAGATGTGGGAGAAGATGAAGGGAAACTACGAAAATCATGTGGAAATGTTAAAAGACGAGATAGCAAAACATGTCAGGGAAAAAAGATTTGATTAGGAAATGAAACTCACATTTTACGGAGGCGCGAAAGCGGTTACGGGAGCAAACTATTTACTTTTAGGTGAGCCGAACGCGAAGGGGGAAACGACGAAGATTCTGGTAGATTGCGGACTAACACAAGGCACAAAAAAAGAGGAAGAGAAAAATTACGACCCGTTTCCTTACAATCCGGCGGAAATTGACGCTTTGCTAATAACGCACGCGCACGTAGATCATACGGGTAAGATTCCTTATTTGTATAAACTTGGATTTAGGGGGCAAATATATTCAACCGCGCCGACGAAAGATTTCGCGGAGGAACTGCTTATAGACTCGCAGGGACTCATTGAAAAAGAGGCGAAGGAAGATAATCATGCCCCGCTCTATACCTTAAAGGACGTGACGGACGCGCTTGGAATTTGGAGAAGAGTGAAATATCACGAGCTTATAAAGATTAAGGAATTTAACATTGAATTTTATGACGCCGGGCACATTCTTGGATCAGCTTTCATCAGAATTGCAAGTGGCGGGAAAACGATAGTTTTTTCAGGCGACATCGGGAACGTAAAAACGCCGCTCGTAAAAGACACGGATCCACTTCCCGAGACGGATTATATTGTTATGGAAGCTCTCTACGGGGATAAAATTCATGAGCATACGGAAGACAGAAAAAACGTCCTAGAAGACGCGATTGAAGAAGCGATTACGGCAGGCGGAACGCTTATGATTCCGGCATTTGCGATGGAGAGAACGCAAGAGCTTTTGTATGAAATAAACGAACTTACCGAAAATACGCGGATTCCCAAGGTGTCGGTTTTCATAGACAGCCCCTTAGCCATAAAATTGCTTGCCATATACAAGAAATATTCAGATAACCCGGACTATTTTGACCGCGAGGCCATAAATCTCTTTGAAAAAGGAGACGAGATCTTTAATTTTCCCGGATTAAAATTTACCTTGACCACCGAACAATCTAAGGAAATAAACGATGCTCCTCCGCCAAAAATAATAATTGCCGGTTCGGGAATGAGCGAAGGAGGTAGAATGATACATCACGAATATCGGTACTTAGGTGATCCGAAAAGCACGATACTTTTTATAAGTTATCAAGCGCGCGGGTCCTTAGGTAGACGGGTCCTGGAGGGAGAAAAACTAGTCAAGATTTTTGGGGAAGAAATCGTCGTTCGGTGCAGAGTGCGGCAGATTGCCGGCTATTCCGCCCACGGAGATCAGAAAAAATTGCTTGGATGGCTAAGACCCCAAAAGGCGCGCGTCAAAAAATTGTATATTGTGCAGAGTGAAGACGATGCCGCAAATATTTTTGCCGGAAAAGCAAGAGATGAACTCGCCATTGACGCGCAGATTCCGGAACAGGGAACGGCGATAGAGTTTTAGTGATATAATCCAATGAATAAAAGAAATCACATGCAAGATTTTTATCTGAAATATAAGATTTGCGTTTCGGGCGCGGCGGAGACTAGCCATTGCGGAGAAGAAGCTTTTGCGATTGCCGAAGAACTTGGGAGGGAGATTATCAAACAAGGGGCGGTGTTGGTTGACGGCGCGACTACCGGATTTCCATTCTGGGCCGCCAAAGGCGCGAAAAAGGAAGGGGGAATAGTAATTGGGGTTTCGCCCGCAGAATCAAAAAGAGAACACATCGTGGATTATGAGCTGCCGGTAGATTATCACGACATAGTAATGTATACGGGGCAAGGATATTCCGGAAGAAACCTTCTTTTAACGAGAATGACGGATGCGGTTATTGTGGGCTGCGGCAGAATGGGAACGTTAAACGAATTCACCATTGCCTTTGAAGATAAGAAACCAATCGGAGTTCTTGAGGGAAGTTGGGAGACAGACGAAGTGCTCAAAACCATCGTGGAAAAATCTCAGCGAGCGGAAGAAATGAAAAACAAATTGGTTTTTTCAAATGACCCGAAAGACCTAATCGCCAAAGTAATTGGACTTATAAGGAAGGAAGAGGAGGAAAACGGGATTAAATAATTTATGACTTTCAGAGAAACGTTTACAAAACGGTTCCGACCGGCGGGACTCTTAGCTTCTCTTATAGTAGGCGCGGGGATGTTTTCCCTTCCGCATGTTTTTGTAAGAGCCGGCGTTTTATATGGACTTATCGCCTTGGCGTTTTTTGCTTGGGTTTCAATTGCAATTAATTCAAGATATGCGGGAATAATAGATAAGAGCGGAAAAGATAAAAGGTTTGCGGGATACGCGAAAGAATATCTGGGGAAAAGAGGGTACCTCTCTTCTCTTATTTTCGTTTTAGGGGGGATAGTTTTTACCTTAACGGTTTATATAGCGCTCGCACCCAGTTTCTTTTCGTTAATTTTTCAGGGTATCTCGCCCGTCATAGGGGCGCTTGTTTTTTGGACGGCAGGGACGGCGATTGTGTTTATGGGTAATAAAAGAGCCTCCGCCGCGGGACTCATAGTATTTTCCGCGATGGCAGCAATCATTATTTTTATTGGCGTCTTGTCTTTTATTAAGGGAGACACAGGGAACATAGCCGCTTCCGCATTATTTGACCCAAAGAATTTGCTTTTGCCTCTCGGACCTCTCTTGTTTTCACTTTCCGGACGATCAGCGCTTTCTTTAATCAGAGAAGGGTATGAGGAAAAAGATTACAGTCTAAGAAATTTTAGGAGAGCTCTTCGTCTCGGAGCCGTGATTCCCGCGGTTCTTTATGTCGTCTTTATCACGGCGACTATAGCGCTTTCTGGAAGCGGGGTTACGCCCGATGCGGTTACCGGATTTACGATGCTTCCCGCATGGGGACGTATGGTAATTGGACTGCTTGGAATTCTCGCAATCTTGGATTCTTTCGCTCTTCTTGGCATGGAGTTTATCGGTATCGTTTTAAAGGACGTAAAGGCGCCAAAGTTTATTTCTTACGCTTTATTCACGGCGTTGCCCCCAATTATTTATTTCTTGGGGACGAGTGATTTTTTGACTCTCGTAGGAATCACTGGCGGCATATTTCTCGCGGTAGAATCCATAATGGTAGTGTTTATGGGAAGAAAAGCTTTGGGCGCGCGGACATCGGATATCCCATTGATAGCCGCTTTCATTTTGGGAATAATCTACGAAGTTGGCGGATTGTTTAGATGAGTATACTTTTCGTCAGGAAAGTGTTGTAAAACAAGAGCATAGTGTTTTGTTCATATGTGGCTCCCGTCGTTCAACGGATAGGATACAAGCTTCCGAAGCTTGCCATAGAGGTTCGAATCCTCTCGGGAGCACAAAAGCCTTGTGAGGCAATGGTTCTTGAAATCAGATATAATTCACTATATGACGTTTAGATACGTTGCTTTGCAAATTATCGCATGGACGGCTGATTTTTTTAGACATTGGTATGTCGACAGCTTTCAAGCTTTCGTGAAGATTTTCATGCGCTTGCTTACTTATCTGGACCGAGTGTTTGCGCTTAGGGTAAGCGCTAGAAATCTTTTTAAGCCAATGTATCAGGACAGAAGCTTTATCGGTTATTCTTTTGGATTTATTTTTAGAGCAATAAGGATTGTCCTAGCTCTTATTTTATACGCTGCTTTAGGAGCGATATTTACTGTCGCCTACGCTATCTGGGCAATCGTGCCGGCCTATTTAATAATCAAAGCCGTGAACATAAATGTACTCTCCATACTTTAAAGACGATTATTACAAGCTCTCTTTTTTGGGCAGATTTCTCATAAAGATTGTTTCAGCGACTGCGGTGACGCTTTTGTGCGTAAGCGCCGCAGTGTTTTTGGTTTCCGAAAACACAAGTCTCCGGTACGCAGGAGCGGCGCTTATGCTTATTGCGCTTGAGAGGCTGACCCATTTAGGGAAATCAAGAAGGTCACTTAAAAAACTTCCAAAGGAAGGGAAAGTTAATGTGGCTGATTATGTTTCCCCGCGAGCGAAAGCAATGCTCATGTCCGCTTTCAACAAAGCGGTGCTTAGAGAAAAAGGCTTATCCGTGGAAATAACGCTTGTGGCGCTTAACACCAAAGAGGCTAGCGAGACAGCGAGACGATTAGGAGTCGACTCGGACGAATTGAAAACAAAAGTAAAAGGATTATCGGAAAAGACAACGATTAAAGAGAACCGAGTTGATATAGAAAAGGGCGTGGAAGTAACGCTCTTAAGAGCTTTTCAGTCGGCCTTAAGAGCTGGGGAAAAGTCAATAATGCCGGCAGATCTTTTAGTAGCTCAAGTATCGGATGGAAACGAACAAGTGAGAAAAGTCTTCAGTCTTTTTGATATAATGCCCGAAGATCTGGAGAAGGCGCTTATATTCGGAAGACTTGCGAAAGAGAGACCGGTAGTTCACACGTCGTTTTTCGCGAGGCGGATGCCCATGACAAAAATCAGAAACATTAATCGCGCGTGGACGTCTCGTCCGACACAGGTGCTTGACATGTTCGGGTCCGACATAACGAATTTGGCGGTTTCCGGCAGATCGGGATTTCTTATCGGACATAATGAAGAGTACAATCGACTGGAAGATATCTTATCGCGTCCGGTAAAACCAAACGTTATTCTTGTGGGCGAGCCAGGTGTGGGGAAAGAAGCGATAATTGGCCATTTGGCATACAGGATAGTAAAAGACCAAGTTCCTCCCGAACTTTTTGATAAAAGACTGGTGGCTTTAGATGTCGGCGCTTTAACTTCCGGCGCTGATTCGGCAAGCCTTAGAGGCAGAGTAAACGCGATTTTAAACGAAATAAGGGCGGCAGGGAATGTGATACTTTACATACCCGGAATTCACGATTTAAGCAGAACATCAGGCGAAGGCAATTTGTCGGTAGCGAATATTTTAGTGCCCGTCATAAGTCAAGGGGAATTTCCTGTAATTGGCACGACGTATCCGAAAGAATATAAAAAATTCATAGAACAGGACAGTTCTTTCGCGGGAGCTTTTGAGGCTATCCAGATAGAGGAAATAACGGAGGATGAAGCGGAAGAGTATCTGTCTTACGACAGCGTAATACTTGAACGAGAGTGGAAAATGGAAATATCATTTGCGGCCATCAAAAAGGCGGTTGTGATAGCAAAAAAATATTTTCATAACAAACCGCTTCCATCTTCCGCTGAAGGCTTGTTGAAGGAAGCGCTTTCCGAAGCGAGAAGAAGAGGAGAACAAGTTCTTAACGAGGAAGGCATTATCAGGGCGGCGGAGAAAAGAGTAAACGTGCCGATACATCATGCGGGTCCAGCAGAGACTGAGACGCTTTTAAATTTAGAAGGAGAGATACACAGACGACTAATTGACCAAGAGGAGGCGGTGGAGGCAGTCGCGAGAGCGCTTAGGGAATACAGAAGCGGTCTTGCAAGGCAAGGCGGACCGATAGCATCCTTTCTTTTTGTCGGCCCGACCGGCGTTGGCAAAACGGAACTCGCCAAGGCTTTAACCGCGATTCAGTTCGGATCGGAAAACATGATGATTAGATTTGATATGTCCGAATATCAAGAAACGGACAGCGTTACGCGCCTTATAGGCGCGAGCGATGGGAAAATATTCGGGGTGCTTACGGAGGCTGTCTCCGAGAAGCCATATAGTCTTGTTCTTTTAGACGAGTTTGAAAAAGCGAACAGCGAAGTCTTGAATCTTTTCTTGCAAGTGCTGGATGACGGAAGACTGACGGACGGACTTGGAAGGACGGTTGACTTTCAAAATACGATAATTATCGCCACTTCAAACGCTCATTCAATTTTTATCAAGGAATCGCTTGAGAGAGGAGAAGATCCGCGCGTAATCGGAGAAACGCTTAAGAAGAGGCTTACGGAATATTTTAAGCCAGAACTTTTAAACAGATTTTCAGACATCATCGCTTTCAAGACGCTTTCAATTGCAGATATGGAGAAAATCGCTTTCCTGCAGCTTAACTCTCTTTCAAAGACGCTCAATGAAAATCAGGGGATAACAATGACTTTTGATGAAAAAGCCGTAAAGATAATCGCGCGGGAAGGCTATGACCCAACTTTTGGCGCGCGACCGCTTAGAGGCGCCATATCGAAATTAGTGAAGGATCCGCTTTCTTCGAAAATTCTTTTGGGAGAGATAAAGAAAGGTGATGTCATTAAAGTGACGAGCGACGGTAAAGAGCTTAATTTTGAAGGCGAGGCTTAGTTTTTAAGCTTCTGCTATCATTAAGAGACCGATGATAAAGGAAGTTTTAAAATATTTTGCCTCAAATAAACTTGTTAGAAATTTTATTTTCGCAGACCTTATGCTTTTTGGCGGATGGGGGTTAGTCTCGCCGATAATGGCCGTGTTCGTGGTTCGTGAAATTGACGGAGCAAGCCTTGTTACAGTCGGAATTCTCGCCGGAATTTATTGGGCGGTGCGTTCGGCGATACAACTGCCAATGGCGATACTCATAGATAAGTCGGAATCAGAGAGAGACGATTTATATCTCTTGATTGTGGGACTTCTTTTAATTTCTGCCTCGGCCTTTTGGTTGAAATTCGTTGATAATGTTCCGAAGCTTTATGTTTTTCAGGTGATTTACGCACTCGGATTTGCGTTTTACGCCGCCTCTTGGGCGGGAATATTTTCTCGGCATATAGAGAAAAATAAGGCGGCTATCAGCTGGTCTCTTGACCACACGTTTCTCGGGATTGCGACCGGAATAACGGGGTTTGCCGGAGGATATTTGGCTGACCGCTTTGGTTTTGACGTTATATTCGTGGCGGTTGGAGTCGCGTCACTTCTTTCGGCGATTATCGTGTTTATCGTCCCGGATGTAATGTTCCCGGGAAAACGAAAAACAGCGATACCTATTATGGACCATTCTCCAAAGACGGTTATTAAATGATTAATCAGGAAATAGCCCGTATATTCCGGGAGATAAGTGAATATCTTGAAATGAAAGAGGAACCTTTCAGACCAAGAGCTTATGCGCGGGCGGCGAGAGTAATTGAAGAATTGGAGGAAGATGTGGCAAAAATTTACGAAGATGGAGGGAAAAAGGCGCTTGAAGACGTGCCGGGCGTAGGAGCATCCATGGCGGATAAAATAGAGGAATATGTCAAAACGGGCAAAGTGAAGTATTTTGAGGAACTTAAAAAGAAAGCGCCGATAGACGTTTCCACCCTAACAGCGGTTGAAGGCCTGGGACCCAAGAAGATAAAACAGCTGTACCAAAAATTGGATATAAGAACCCTTGAAGATTTAGAAAACGCGGCCGCAGGCGGAAAAATCAGAGACCTTGAGGGGTTCGGCAGAAAAACGGAAGAGAATATCATAAAAGGCATACAATTTTTGAAGCAATCCGGGGGGAGATTTACACTGGGCGTCGCTTACAGTTTAGCGGAAGAAATCAAAAAGAGACTTCAGAAACTTAGAGGAGTATCTTCGGCAGATATCGCGGGATCTTTAAGGAGAATGAAGGAAACTATCGGCGACATAGATGTTCTCGCTTTAATTGAAAACCCGACAAACGCGGCGGCGGCGATGGATTATTTTACTTCAATGCCCGAGGTTGTAAACGTTTACTCAAAAGGACCGACAAAGTCCTCGGTTAGATTAAAAGAAGGAATAGACGTTGACTTGAGGATACTTCCCAAAGAGTCATACGGGGCGGGAATCATATATTTTACCGGCTCAAAAGACCATAATATTGAGCTTAGAAAAATTGCCATCAAGCAAGGACTGAAACTTAACGAATACGGACTTTTTAGGGGCAAAAAACAAGTCGCTGGAAAAACCGAGGCAGAGATATATGAATATCTAGGGCTCAAATTAATGCCGCCGGAGATGAGAGAAAATACGGGAGAGCTCGTAGCGGCGGCCAATAACAAACTACCGCGTTTAATAGAGGAGAAAGACATAAAAGGGGATCTTCAGATTCAAACCGATTGGACGGACGGAGAAAATAGCATAATGGATTACGCAAAAGCAGCAATTAATAAGGGGCTTAAATATATTCTTATAACAGATCACAGCAAGAGACTTGTAATGGCGAGAGGGCTTGACGAGAGAAGACTTCGAGAGCAAGGGAAAGAAATTGATAAAGCGAACAAAATTCTTGCGGACAAGGGACATGACTTTAAAATTCTAAAAGGCATTGAGTGCGATATATTAAAAGACGGGAGTTTAGATTTGGCGGACGACGCCCTTGCTGAACTTGACATAGTTGGAGCGGCAGTCCATTCTTACTTTAATTTACCGGCTGCCTCGCAGACGGAGAGGCTTTTGAAAGCGATGGGAAATGAAAATGTGGATATTATTTTCCATCCAACCTCTCGCGTTATAAACCAGAGAAAGGCGATAGACCTTGATATGGATGCGCTTGTAGAGGCTGCTTTTAAAGAAGGGTTGACCTTGGAAGTTGACGCTTTTCCCGACAGATTGGATTTGAAGGACGAATACGTGAGAAAGTGCGTGGAGCGCGGTGTTAAACTAGCCATAGACTCGGATGCCCACTCGGTGAGACATTTGGATTACTTAAAATTCGGAGTGGCACAAGCCCGCAGAGGATGGGCGGAGCGGAAAAATATCGTGAACGCTTGGCCGGTAGATGAATGTCTTAAAAGAATAAGAAGGTAATGGACAAGAATAAAATGAAAAAAGAATTTTCGGCCGGTCTTATAGTCTACCGAAACACATCGCAGGGACCAAGGTTCCTGCTGCTTTACCATGGGGGAAGATACTGGAATTTTCCCAAGGGTCATATTGAGAATTTGAAAAACGTTGTTACTTCCATCGGCGGAGATTCCGAAGAAGTGAACGTGCGTGAAACAAGCAAGGAAGCGGCTATAAGGGAGACGCAGGAAGAAACAGGAATAAATCCCGCAAAACTTTCCATAAAAAGGAATTTTAGGGCAGTTGAAAAATTCCGTTTTAGCAGAAACAGGGAACAGATTTTTAAAGTGGTAATATTCTATCTTGCGGAAACCGATGAGACGGAAGTTAAAATATCATCCGAACATGAAGGTTTCGGCTGGTTTCAATATAAAGACGCGAGGCATATTTTGGCGCCTTACAGAGACAGTCAAAGACTGTTAAGAAACGCCTATGAGTATATCAATCCTAGGCCTCACTTACGGACGAAACAAGCTTCTTCCAAGACTCCGAGTGGTTTGCGGCAATCTCCGCCAAGACCTTCCGGTCAAGCTTGATATTTTTGGTTTTTAAGGAGCTGATGAATTTGCTGTAAGTCAATCCCTCTTCTCTTAGGGCGGCGTTCAATTTAACATTCCAAAGAGCGCGAAGTTCTCTTTTCTTTTCTTTTCGGCCGCGATAAGCGTGTTGCCAAGCGTGAACTAAAGCTTCTTTCGCAAGACTCTCTTTGGATTTTCTCCCCCAGTGGAAGCCTTTGGTGTATTTGAGAATTCTCTCTCTTTTTTTATGGGCGATAGTGCCTCTTTTAACTCTAGTCATTATTTTTTATAAGCCGGCAATTATTTGTCTTCTGTCAGCGGATGCCAAAGCAACGGAACTTCTTTTGTTGCGGATAATCTTGGAGTTCTTTTTGGATTTAAAATGAGAAAGCCCCATCTGGCGGCGCATGATTTTCCCCGTTTTGGTGATTTTGAATCTTTTAGAAAAAGTTTTTCTTGCCATGGATTAAATTTTGCTTATTTGAACGGTAAAGCCTCTTCCGCCCGGTTTGGGGCTGCTCGTAATGTGGAAAGTTTCGGTAATTAACTCAAGAAATTCGTTCAGTTTCTCCAAAGCCCATTCTTTATTGGCTTTTTCCCTTCCGCGGAGCTTAAGCAAAATCTCTACTTTATAGCCTCCTTTAAGGAATTCGTCAATTTGCTTGGCTCTTATCAAAAGGTCGTTTCTTGCTGAGCCGACGCCAATGCGAACCTGTTTCATATCATCCCGACCTTTTGCCTTGGCCTGCTCTTCTTTTTTAAACTCCTTCTCCTTTTGATAGCGGAATTTATCGTAACTGCCGATGCGCGCAACAGGAGGGTTTGCCGAAGCGGCGATTTCAATCAAATCAAATCCTTTGGCCTCGGCCATTTTCAGAGCGGCGTCCGTTTGGAGGACGCCGAGGTTTTGCCCATTCTCGTCTATCACTCGGAGCTCGCGAGCGGTAATCTCACGGTTTTTCCGAAATGCTGGAACGGGCGCATATTTTCTTTTGTAGGGGTATCTGCTTATATGAAAAATATAGAGGTTTGCGATTAATGAGTCAATTAGATGGCAAAAGAAAAAGGCTCCCTAGAGAGGAGCCTTTCTTTCGTATATATAAGCTCTTGCGGAGCGGCATTTGTGACCTAAAGGTCATATTCTTTTGTGCCGATAGAAAGTGGCGCTTATATGCAACGAGTCTTTGTAGGACTCCGATTTTCACTTATGAAGGAACGTTAATGTCATCTTAATGATACTTTTTCGCTACGACAAGTGGATAACTTTTGGGCAATAAAAACCCCTTTTAAAAGGGTCTAAGGTGAGGCAAACGCCCGTTGCAAAGGCGCTCGCCTCGTCGGTTGGAGGTTTTGTCGTGGCACACACGCGTTCTTTTCAGCTTGCTATCCGGAAAGCAGGATGCCTGATTTAGGAAGGGCGCGTAAATATTGCCTCGTGGCTCAAGCGCGGCATGCTTACGCGTCCTTCGGTCGTGGAGAGAAGGAGGACTGTATGAAGAAGCGCATTGACTGCCGCGGTGACAGGGTTAACTTTTAAAGCAACTATAGTTTAACTCTAAACCAGCCAAGTCGTTCTACAAGTGGATAACCTCCAGGCTGTTGAAAAAATAGAAATTTTGGGATATCCATAAGGTATGAGATTGAATTTTGCCATATTGGCGCAGGAAGCAAGAATCCTTGATAAAGGAAGGCTTGAGATTATAGACCCGATAACTGACCTTGCCGCGGGTTCCTTGCCCGCGGTGCATAACGAAGCGGCGGTGGTGGTGAATTTTGTCCCGGGAGATATGAAGGAGCATGAGCTTGGAGTGAGAATCACAAGCGGTTATCAGAAGGATTGCATAGAACCGTATGCCGTAAAATTAAATCCTGCCAAGTCAGATACTGCATCAATTGGTCACGTAGTTTTTTTGCGAGGCGTAGCGCTTGAACGGGAAGGAGATTATAGAGCGGAAATAAATATTGATGGCGAGATTATGTCGACACTGCCATTTACTTTAAGGATAAAGAACGAGTGCCCTGAGTGTGAAGGGGAAATAAGCTCTGAGTGAAATAAAAAACAGGATCCCTCTAGGGATCCTGTTTTAGTTGATGCAACTACGCGGTTACGTCAGTTTCATCGGGAGTTGAAGTCTCTTCGACAGAGGACTCTTCAACCGTCGCCGACTCGCCGACATCTTCAGCCGCGCCTGTTTCGACGGCTTCAGTAGCAACGGGTTTATCCATTGCTTCGGCAGCACCCGGATTCATGTTTAACTCATCCATTTTTCTTTAAATATTTTTTGGCGGCTTACGACTATTAGTGCCTTTACGCAGAATAAGGGTTATTGTTTGGCGAGTCAATAAATAAAAATTGCCCCCGTCCAATGTGAACGGGGGCTTGTCTGCGCGGCCACTAGGGCATGCGCGATACGTCGCATCCTATGCGGCAGCAATATGGAAGGTGCCCCACCGCTGTGTTCGCTGGTTCAGGCTGTATTGGAGTGGCAGTGGGGCCGGCCAGCGTGCCGCGGAACGCGAAAGCGCGCGCCCCGGGAAGCCGGCGAAGACGACACGATCATATACATATCGAATGCGCGATGGGAGTGGAGCGGAGGTCCGGTCTTTCTCATAAGAGACACTTCCTTCCATAGATTTTTGGGAACTGAGCGTATGGTAGCAGATAAATGGGGTATTGTCAAGGGAAGCGTAATGGCGGGTTTTATTTGGAATATTTATTAACTCTCACTATATGGCATTGCATATCATAAAACCCGCTGATTAGCGGGCCTTGTGGAGATGGTGGGAGTTGAACCCACATCCAAGCCAAAATCATGAATAGCGTCTACGAGCATATTTCGGTTTGAGGTAAATCAATAATCTTTTAACCGAACTAACGGATTATTGAACCGTGTTTCTATTCTTCTTTGTTTCGCAATGAAACACAAGATTACGGAACGCAGCCTGAAATATTATGCCTTACTGGGAACTTCAGGCGAAGTATCCCAGAGACACCCGTTACGCAAAAGCGAAAGCGGGAACGCGTACTTTGTTAGTGGCGTTTGTAGTTTTGGATCTGTTTTTGGAGAAGATCCGGCTCCGCGCGCGACTATTCAGTTTTTAACTTGTCGAGGCCTTTCATCCCCGCTTTGCGGTGTAACACAAAAACAACGTTTTGGCAAGAGAGAATTATTTTATTTTTCGTCCCAATTCCTTGGAGATGTCTCTCTTTTTTATCACCTCGCGTTTGTCCGCCTTACGGCGAGGGGAACCCAGACCGAGTTTTACTTTTACTCGACCGTGTTTCCCGTAAAGCTCCAAGGGAATAATGGATAATCTTTCAGACTCCGTTCTCTTTAGAATCTCGGTGATCTCTTTTTTGTTTAAAAGAATTCGCTTCGCGCGCGAAATGTCGGGTTCGCCCGGCGTGTTTTTCGGCTGATATAAGGGAATGTCTAGATTTACGAGCCAGACTTCGCCGTTGCGAATGATTCCATAAGAACCTGAAAGGTCCGCGCGGCCGTTTTTAACAGATTTAACCTCCCAGCCAAGCAATTCAATACCGGCCTCGAGCATTTCGCGGATATCATAATTAAATGAGGCTTTTCTATTGGTAGCAAAGGCGGGCATATACGTCATATAATCTTAATTAATGATAGAGACGATTACCAATATTCTTATTGAAGCAACTGGCGAACTGGAGCCCAAGGTAACAATACCGGAGGACTCAAAATTCGGCCATTATTCAACGAACTTGGCGATGATACGAGCGGGACTTAAAGAGACAAATCCGCGAGAAGAGGCGAAAGAGATAATATCAAGCGTCCTTAAAATAGCGCCAAAGGAACTTTTTGAAAGGATAGAAATAGCAACGCCGGGCTTTGTTAATTTTTTTATTTCAAAAGAGGCGATGATTAAAGAGGCAGAGGCCATTTTAAGCAAGAGAGAACGTTATGGTTCAGGGGTTATTGGAAGGGGCAAAACGATAGTTATAGACTACTCCGCGCCGAATATTGCAAAACCTATGTCTGTGGGACATTTGCGATCAACGGTAATCGGGGCGGCGATTGCGAACCTACTAAGATTTCAGGGATACAAAGTCGTAAGCGACAATCATTTGGGAGATTGGGGAACGCAATTCGGGGCGCTTATTTACGCATACAAGCATTGGGCCGATAAAGAAGAATTCAAAAAAAATCCGGTGGAGCATTTGGTATCGCTCTACGTCAGGTTTCACAAAGAAGCGGAAGAAAACGGCATATTAATGGAAGAGGCGCGGAAGGAAACAGCGAAATTGCAAAAGAAAGATACGGAAAATACAAAGCTTTGGAAACTGTTTGTAAAAGAAAGTATTAAAGAGTTTGAAAAAATTTATAAGCGGCTTCAAGTGAAATTTGATGTGATGCTTGGCGAGAGTTTCTACGAGCCGATGCTTGAGGGAATTGTGAACGATGCTTTGAAACTTGGCGTTGCGCGAAAAGACGAAGGCGCCGTAAAGATCTTTTTTAAAGACGAGAGACTTCCACCTTATGTGATAGAGAAAGCGGACGGAGCGCATCTTTATACGACTACGGATCTAGCGACCATTGAATACAGGGTAAATAAATGGAAACCGGTAAAAATTCTCTATGTGGTGGCTAACGAGCAGGCGTTGCATTTCGCGCAGCTTTTTGAAACAGTTCGTTTATTAAATCTGGCGCCGGAGATCGAATTGCATCACATAAAATTCGGAATGATGCTTGGCGCGTCGGGGAAAAAGTTCTCTACCCGAAAAGGCGAGTTTATAAAACTTACGGATTTGCTTGATAAAGCAAAAGAAGCAGCGGCCAAGATAAATCCGAATTCGGCGGAACAAGTGGGCATCGGCGCGGTCAAATACTATGACCTGTCGCATTATCGGTTGAGCGATATCGTTTTTGACTGGGATGCGATGCTTAGCCTTAAAGGCAATTCGGCGCCATATATCCAATATACCTACTCAAGACTTAGAAGCATCATACAGAAAGCGCGCGGGCTGAAACCGAAGCTTGGTATAGAATCGCTTTCGGACGAGACGGAAAAGAAAGTCTTAGAATCTTTAGTTCATTTCTCCGACGCAGCTACCTATGCTGCCGAGAAATACGAACCGAATCACTTGGCGGATTATCTCTTTAAAACGGCGAATGTTTTAAACGCTTTTTACGAATCCCTGCCTGTCATAAAAGCGGAGAAAAAGACGGCAGAAGCGAGACTGGGGTTGGCTACGGCGGGAGCAATAGTTTTAAAGAGCGGACTAGAACTGCTCGGCATTAAACTGCCGAAGAGAATGTAAATGAATTTTTGGAACGGATTTAAAAAAATCATATCAGCTTCTGCGCCGATGGCAGGAATAACGGATGCGGCTTTCCGGCTGGCGCTCGCGGAAGCAGGAAAGCTCGTCTCATCTGAAGTTCCCCGAGGCGGGCCGGATGTTATTTGGACAGAGATGATTCCTCTGCCGGGAATTGTGGCTAAGGGAAAAGAATCGTTTGAAAAATATATGCGATTTTCGGAAATTGAGCGACCGATAATATTTCAGTTTTTTGGAGCGCGACCGGAGGATTTTGTTCTTTGTGGAAATTTGGCCAAATCGCATAAGGCGGACGGGATAGACATAAACATGGGTTGTCCTGATCGGAACGTTGAGAAACAAGGCGCGGGAGCGTGCATTATAAAATCGCCAGCGCTTGCAAGAGAAATTGTTGCGGCGACGAAAGCACATTCAGAAGGATTGCCGGTTTCAGTCAAAACCAGACTTGGATATGCTAACCCCGAAGAAATGGAGAATTGGATCAGTGCGCTTGCGGAAACAAAACTTGCGGCGATAATCATCCACGGACGCACTAAAAAAGAGAGGAGGAAAGGAAAAGCCGATTGGCAACAAATAAAACGGGCGGGAGAGATTATAAAAACAATAAGTCCCGAAACGATAATGCTTGGGAACGGAGACATAAAATCAAAAGAAGAAGGAGAGTCGCGCGCAAAAGAAGCGGAGATAGATGGCTACATGGTTGGAAGAGCGCTTATGAAAAATTTACGATTCTTTGCCTAAGAGTTTGGCAGAAAAACGGGTTTTTGCTATTTTAAGCAAGTGCCAGGGGCTATAGTTCAATGGTAGAACGACGGTCTCCAAAACCGTTAATCAAGGTTCAAGTCCTTGTGGCCCCGCTTTCACCCTAGCTACAGTGTCTATTCGGAATATGTTTTAATTACCAAATGACTGATAAAAAAGCGACTAGTAAAAAGTGGGTAATTGGCTTTGCGACAGCAGCGCTTGTCTTTTTAGGGCTGATCTTAGGGAAATCACTTTTACCAAAACCGCCCGAAGTAATCGGGGGAAATGGCGAGATGGTGCTTTACTATACTGTAACCTGCCCGCATTGTAAGAATGTGGAAGAATTCATTGATGAAAATGAAGTATCGGGAGTCACCAAAAAAGAAATATCCATGAGCCAAGTGGCTGCGGATGAACTCTACGATAGATTGGTGGGATGCGGGGAAGACGTTTCTCAAGGGTTACCAGTGCCGGTCTTATGGGAGAGCGGGAAGTGTTTTGTGGGAGAGGACGAGGCGATTAACTATCTTAAGGGATTAACTTCAGAAAAATGAACCGACTGACCAAGGCAGGCATTATAATCATCGCGGCCGTAGTTTTAAGCGGTCAAGCAGCGGCAATATGTCCCGTATGCACAGTGGCAATAGGAGCAGGGCTTGGAGTGTCGAGATGGCTCGGAATAAGCGACCTCATCTCGGCGACTTGGATAGGGGCTCTTCTTGCTTCCGTCTCGCTTTGGACAATATATTGGGCGACAAAAAGAAGAAACCAGTTTAAAGGTTTTCAAGAAGTAATCTTTGCGGCTTTTTATCTTATAACGATTGTCTCTTTGTGGATTGCAAGAATCATTGGCCTGCCGGGCAATACCATACTCGGCGTAGATAAGATTATTGCGGGAATTACTTTCGGGACGGCTATATTTATTGGAACGGAAATAATCTATGAAATAATGAGAAAAAATAAAGGAAAAGCGTTATTTCCTTTTCAAAAAGTCGTCATGCCTCTTGCAGTTCTTGCTTTAGCGAGTCTAATATTCTATTTAATAGGAATATAAAATATAGATGGAAGACGATCAGAAAGAAAAAATAGAAGAACTCATTAAAAAGGTATCAGACGGGAAGAGCGGAAAGCTTGACCTCTCTTCGGATGAAGACCTTTCTATTGCCGTAATGAATCTTCTCTCAATTGAAGAGCATTTTTTCTTTACGGCCGAGAAGACGAAAAACTACGACTATTACGATTTGCTTGCAGAGGTGAGGGAAATAAGGAAAGAGCTTTTAAAGAAGCTCATTAAAGACTACGAAGGGGAAGTGTGGTGTATATCAAAACATTTACTTGCGGCCTCAATGAGGCTGATGGAAGTAGGAACAAAGCAACTTGGGCAAGGGAATAAAGAAGAAGCGAAAGAAATGTTTAAGAAATCGTATGAACTCTATTCGCTTTTCTGGGGAATAAATCTAAAACTTGTAAAAGTTGATGGCATTAAAAAAATTGCTGATGATGAGATAAGCAATGAAGATAGAGAAAAAGGGAGGAAAGGATTTGGCAAAATCGGCGACTTGGTTAAGAGGCTGATTGATTGTTGCATAGAGTAAAGCCGGTTGTTACTATAACGTCAGGTTTTTAAAAGCCGCGATAGCTCAGTGGTAGAGCGCAGCTCTGAAGAAGCTGGCGTCGGGGGTCCGATTCCCTCTCGCGGCACAAGTTTTGCAATAGAAATATTTTATTACTAATATTTTAGGGGCCTTTGCGTGCCCTTATAGCTCAATGGATAGAGCAATCCCGTCCTAAGGGAGAGATGAGGGTTCGATTCCTTCTAAGGGCACAAATGTTTTAATGCCCCAATAGTTCAACGGACCCACCTTGGTGGACGAGCCGAGGTTAGGATGTTAGTTCCGCGCGAGTGTCGTAAAATAGAGTTTGCGTCAGATGTCGATTTGCCCCGATAGTTCAACGGATAGAACGACTCCCTTCTAAGGAGTAAATGAGGGTTCGATTCCTTCTCGGGGTACAGGTTTTTAATGATTATGAACGGGCTGTAGTATAGCGGTAGTATACATGCTTTGGGAGCATGAGGCCTGGGTTCAACTCCCGGCAGCCCGACACTTTTTCCAAGAACAGGTAGTAGAAATTCGTAGACTTAAAACGGAGCGTTTGATAAGATTATTAAGATTTAATTTTCCGAGCGGACTGTTATGATTCTGAATATCCTAATTTTTGTCATTGCTCTTTTTCTCGTTGTGAGGGGCGCAACGTTAGCCACAAAATACTCCGCGAAAGTTGCGGAGCGTTTTAATATTTCTCGATACGTTGTCGGATTTATCATTGTCGCTTTCATTTCAATTCTCCCAGAATCGGTTATTTCCGTAAGCTCGGCTATAAGGGGTATTCCCGAGTTTGGACTGGGGACACTTTTTGGTTCAAATATTGCCGACCTGACTTTAATTTTCGCAATTATGACTATAGTTGCGAAGAGGGGATTGAAAATAGAGAGTAAGGTCTTAAAAAACATTCGTTATTACCCCTTTCTTATCATGTTGCCGATTATTTTCGGTCTCAATGGTCATTATTCGCGGCTTGAAGGAGCGGCTCTTATAATCGCCGGAATCTTCTTTTACTACCTAATCTTTAAACGAGAGAAGAATTTAGACGCGTATCACAGTGGCGCCGGCAAGGTAAAAAATTTTGTATTTCTGATTCTTGCGATGGTTATATTGCTTATAGGCGCGCAGTTCACGGTAAGTTCGGCAACGGCAATCGCGGATGCCCTAAAAATAACGCCGGTTCTGATAGGCATGCTTGTCGTCGGGCTTGGAACAACGATGCCGGAGCTGTTTTATTCGTTAAAGGCAATTAGAAAAAAAGAAGATGGGTTGGCTGTCGGGGATATTTTGGGAACGGTTATGGCGGATGCGACTATCGTTGTAGGCATGATTGCCTGTATAAATCCGTTTTATTTTCCCGCGAAGATAGTTTATGTAACCGGAATGTTCATGGTGGTTGCGACGTTCTTTTTGTTAAGGCTGATGAAATCCGAAAGAACGCTCACGCGGCTAGAGGGCATTCTACTGCTTGTTTTTTGGATAATTTATGCGGTGGCGGAATTTTTAATCGGCAGGAATTGATTTGATGCCTAATTACCCATACAATAATTTCGTTCACATGGTGTCTATAGTGTAACGGTTAGCACTAGAGTTTGTGGAACTCTCGGTACGGGTTCGAATCCCGTTAGACACCCTTAAATATAATGCGGTAAACAGTGAGGTCTCTCTGACGCTCTACTTTATTTTGCCGTCAAATTCTTCCATTAGAGTCTGATATTTGCGGTTCAACTCGTTTATGGCGACGGCATCTTCGTTCATTGCCTCGGTGATTTCCGTCATCTCTGTATTGAAATTCTCGGGCGTGTAGCTTGTGAATTTTTTCCTTAAAACGTCAAGAAGATTACGAGTTTTTTCGTTGTAATTCAGAAGTTTATCGACTAAAGAGATCTCCGTCGTTATGGCTTGCATACCAAGCGCTTGAGCCTCGTCGTCTGGAACGGAGGGCAGCGAAGAAGCCATCTTCTCCAGCTCACCAAGAAGCTCAATAGTCTTGGCGCGGGCCTCGTCTACTCTCTGTAGTTCTTGGATGGTGAGATTGAGAGCTTCATCATATTTTGTCGCTTTATCTTTCTCTTCAATCTCACCTATCGTATTAATGGATTGGTCGGAAAATTCATTTAAAAAGTCGGCAATAAGTGCTCCGTTAATGCGAGCTTCAGCGAAGCTTTCGGGAACGATGAATTTTTCCTTGGGAATGAAAGAGAAGCCAATAATAGCGGCGGAAATCGTTATTACCACCCCAAGTGATGGCAAAATCCATTTGCGGGACATGGGATTTATCTTATGTAAATTCTTTACAACAATCAAATCTTAGACTAAATTTAACTCGGGAAAGCGGGATTAGTATAGTGGTAGTACGCTACCTTGCCAAGGTAATGGCGCCGGTCCGATTCCGGTATCCCGCTCCATATATGTCTTCTTTCATTCAGCCGGTAATTAATTTTTTACATTGGTCGGCCGATGTCTTCCCCTTGCCGGTGTTTGCCTTTTTAGGCGCGCTTATTGAAGAAATAATTGCGCCGATCCCGTCGCCTCTTGTAATGACTCTTGTAGGGTCGCTTGCGGCGGCGAATGATGCAATATGGATTTATTTGGGACTTTTAGCCGTTGCTGGAGCAATAGGTAAAACAGCGGGTAGTTTCGTCGTGTATTTTGTGGCGGATAAAGGAGAAAATATTATAACAAAAAAATTCGGTAAATTTTTGGGAGCATCCCATCGAGAGATAGAAATTATCGGTAAATATCTTAATAAAGGATGGAAAGACAATGTCGCTCTTTTTCTTTTGCGAGCCGTGCCTATTATGCCGACTGCTCCGGTTTCAATTGTTTGCGGTCTCATAAAGCTCAACCTGCGCACATATCTTGTTTCCACGTTTTTTGGCGTTATGGTAAGAAACGCTTTCTATCTTTATTTGGGATATACGGGCATAGGAGCTCTAGAATCTGTCAGCGGAGGCATAGGAGGGCTAGAAAAAATCGGCTATTTGGCATTTCTAATTTTAATTGGGGTTGTTTTTGCCATTATTTATTATCATCGTCGGAAAGGAACCGGGTTAAAATTCTTAAAAAAAGACGAGGATTAGATTAATTGACTGATTTTCCCAAAAACGTTTCAATTTCGGTAGGACCCTAAAATAAGGAGGAGAAGACAGTGAAAACTCAAAGTGAATTTCCGTGCCCTGATGGATGCAAAAGAGAAGGTAAACCGGTGATGGTTAAAGTAAGAGACGTCTGCCCGGAATGCGGGCTTGCGATACCATCCGGGGCGGAGTCGACGTTTGTGCATTATTTGAGACGGCACGGTGCGTTCGCGCTAACAGGAATGACGAGAAAGCACATCCACGACGACGCTTCTCACTAACGAAAAACAAGCCTCATAAGAGGCTTTTGATTTTTTGAATGATAGGAGCTAATTTAAATCAGTAACTGATGGATAAAAAATTGGAAAAGCTGATTAAACAAGAAATTCTACGCCAAAACAGAACAATAGACCTTATACCGTCGGAGAATTTGATGTCCGGAGACATTCTTGCCATTCTTGGTTCACCTCTTGCGAATAAATACTCGGAAGGATATCCAGGCAAGAGATATTATCCGGGGAATGCCATCTACGACGAAATAGAAATCATGGCGCAGAAGATGGCGCTAAAAGCTTTTGGACTAAAGGAGAGCGAGTGGGCGGCAAATGTTCAGCCTTACTCTGGTTCTCCGGCGAATCTCGCGGTTTATATGGCTCTTATGAACCCGGGGGATACGTTGATGGGCATGGAACTTGCATCAGGAGGACATCTCACGCATGGGCATAAAGTTTCGGCTACCGGAAAACTTTATAATTCTGTTCAATACGGTGTTTCCAGAAACGGAAAGCTTGACTACGATGCAATTCTTGCGCTTGCTAAAAAGCATAAACCGAAAGTAATCGTATCGGGAACAACCGCGTATCCGAGGAGATTGGATTTTAAAAAATTCGGCGAAATAGCAAAAATCGTCGGAGCATACCACGTGGCCGACATTTCACATATCGCAGGATTAGTTCTCGCGGGAGTTCATACCTCTCCTTTCAAATACGCTAATGCGGTCGTAATGACGACGCATAAAACCTTACGCGGCCCGAGAGGAGCGGTTATTATTTCAAAGAGAGATCCTCTGATCTCGGGGGCGATAGACAAATCGGTTTTTCCCGCTCTTCAAGGCGGACCGCATAACAACCAAACAGCGGCAATAGCGCAATGTTTTTTTGAATGTATGGAGCCGAACTTTAAAAAATACCAAATTCAGATAATCAAAAACGCGAAAGCGCTTGAAGAGGGACTTAAGAAGAGAGGTTTTCGATTAGTAACCGGCGGAACAGATAATCATTTGATTCTCATTGACCTTAAGAATTTCGGAATCAGCGGAGGTGAAGCGCAGGACATACTTGAGGCAAATGGAATAATAGCCAATCGGAATGCCGTTCAGGGAGACAAGTCGCCGTTTAATCCGTCGGGCATTCGAATTGGCACGCCGTCTATCACTACGAGAGGGATGAAAGAAAAAGAGATGGATAAGGTTGCGGATTTAATGCACAGAGCAATCGTGCTTAAAGAAGACGTGAGAGAAAAAACGGAAAAGATAGCTTTAAAATTTTCAGCGGAAAAGTTTACCAAATGGAGAAAATAGACGGACGAAAAATTGCCGAAGAAATATACGTCCGAATAGGGGATAAGTCAGGGAAGAGATTAAAACTTGTCGTTGTTATGGCGGGAAACGATCCCGCGACGGAATCCTTTGTAGCTCAGAAGCAGAAAACCGCTCTGCGGGTGGGAGTGGATTTTGAAATTGTGAAACTTCCCAGTGACGCAAAGACGGAAGAGGTGAGAGCGGCTGTGAAAAAAGCGTCTGAAGACCCGCAAATTACGGCCATTGTAGTGCAACTGCCTCTTCCCCCCCAAATAGATAAAACGCAGGTGCTCCGAGCGATAAATCCCCGGAAAGACGTTGATTCTTTAAACGACGGAGATTTTCTGCCGCCATCAGCTGGAACGGTTTTAGAAATAATGAGTCACTTAGGAAAAGAAGTAAATCTGCTTAATTGCGCGATTGTAGGATACGGAGAACTTGTGGGAAAACCGGTTTATAAGTTCTTGTCCGAGCAAGCAAAATCAGTACGAATTGTAGAAAAAGGAGATAATTTGGAGGAGGAGATTAAAGAAGCCGAAGTGATTGTTACGGGAACGGGACACGCGGGGCTTATAACTCCCGAGATGGTGCGCGATGAAGCAATCGTTATTGATTTTGGTTATGGGCTTACAAAAAATGGAAAATTGGCGGGAGACTTTAATCCTCAAAATTCCCAAAAAAACGTTTTTTATACGCCAACTCCGGGCGGTACGGGACCGATACTTGTTGCTAAACTTTTCGAGAATATTACCCGCGTCTGATTATTGCGCGGAGGCAGCAAGTCTGTTTATCTCAGAAGTAAGATCGCGCTCAATTTCTCTGAGAAGATTTTTCTCTTCTCTCAATTTCATTTTGGAAGCTTCTACGCCTACACCGAGCTTCTCGTCCTTGAAAGAATAGGTGTTTCCGCTTTTTTTAACGACGCCATATTTTAATCCTGTGTTTATGAGGTCGCCCTCGTAAGAAATGCCTTCGTTAAACATAATGTCAAACTCGGTAGACCTAAACGGCGGGGCGACTTTATTCTTAACCACTTTGGCGCGCACCCGATTACCGACAACCTCTTCGCCTTTTTTGATTTGAGCGATTCTTCTCAAATCAATGCGGACAGATGAATAGAACTTAAGAGCTCTTCCTCCCGGAGTGGTAGTCGTCTCCCCGTAACCCATCATGCCGATTTTTTCTCTTATCTGGTTTATAAAAACGAGAAGAGTTTTAGATTTAGCGGCAATGGCGGTAATTTTCCTCATCGCTTGAGAAATCATTCTGGCTTGAAGGCCGATATATTGTGCCCCCATTTCTCCTTCAATTTCGGCTTTTGGCGTAAGCGCCGCTACCGAGTCAATGATAATCACATCAATGAGACCGGATTTAACGAGGCTCTCCATAATGTTTAAAGCCTCTTCGCCGTTGTCGGGTTGAGAAATTATGAGTTCTTTAGTATTGACGCCGATTTTTTTGGCTCTTTCCGGGTCAAGGGAATGTTCGGCGTCAATGAAAGCCGCTTTGCCTCCTTTCTCCTGCGCTTCAGCGATTATCTGGAGTCCCAGAGTGCTCTTACCGGACATTTCGGGGCCGAATATCTCAATAATTCTTCCTTTTGGAAATCCGCCAACACCCAAAGCGAGATCTAGGCTAAACGATCCGGAAGAGATGGACTCAACATTGGCGCGTTTTATTTCGCCAAGCTTCATAACCGATTCCTCTCCGAATTTTTCGCGGATAGACGCTATAAGAGAATCCAAATTTTCTTCTTCTCCTCTGTCTTTGCTTTTATTCTGCGGTTTCTTCTCCATAGTTAATAGAATTTGTTTCTTCGTTTAAATTTTCTGTAATATAGAAGACCTTTCTTATGATATTCGTTTCCCGTCCAAGAAATCTTTTGACTTTGATTTCAAAAGTGTTTAAACCGGCATCCAGCAGGACATCCTTTGTGAACCGACCGTCAGTTGATACAGATACGGGTTCTTTGTTGATTATAATTGAATCTTTCGGATTAATCTTACCTTCAATCGTAAGAAGATCTTTTCTTGTCTCCAAAAAATCCCGATCTTCCATTTTTTCCGGAAGATTAACTTCAATTGATGGTATGCCGATGAAACTTGCGAATACATATCTTGTTATCGGCAGGAAACCGATGATTAGAACAAGGACAAGAATAACGGTGGCAATCAGCCAGATCTTTTTGTTTTTAGCTAGGGTAAAACGATTTTTAGGAAGGCAGTCGTCTTTTCCCGAAGTTTTAAGCCCAGTTTCTTTATAGGCTTCCATGACCGGGAGAGGGTCAATTCCAAGCGTTGCGCAAATTTTTACGATGTAGCCTTTGACGTATGGAGCGGCGGGCATGTTGTTTAAGTTGTTTTCGGCCATGGCGGAAAGATACCTCTTTGGGATGTTCGTCAACTCGGATAGTTTATCAATCGTAATCCCGTGTTCAACGGTTATTCCGGATAAAATTTCACCTAAGCTTTTATTCTCCGTCATTGCTTATATCTCCGTTCCTTTCTCGACCCACATAGACCTCCCTGGGTTTTGCTCCATCGCCCGGGCCGATGATGCCTTTGGACTCCATTATGTCCAAAAGTCTTGCAGCCCGAGCATAACCGATTTTAAGCCGTCTCTGCAATAAAGAAGCGCTTGCTTTTCCCGCATCCGAGACGACTTCAAGCGCTTCGGGAAACATATTATCTTCATCTTCATCGTCTGTGGGGGAACTCAATATTCCCTCTATCTCATGCGGCTCAGTGACGGAGAGCTCGTTAATTTCTCCCTCGTTATTATCAATAATGAACCTGGAAACAGCTTTGATTTCTTCGTCGGTAAGATATGACCCTTGAATTCTTCGAGGTTTGGATAGGTCGGAAGAGACAAGAAGCATATCTCCTCCTCCTAAGAGTTTCTCCGCGCCGGAGGTGTCAAGGATGGTTCGCGAGTCTATTTGGCTTGCTACCTGCAGAGCAATCCTCGTTGTGATATTCGCTTTTATGAGGCCGGTAATGACTTCAACGGATGGTCGTTGAGTGGAAACGATAAGATGAATTCCGGTTGCGCGAGCCATTTGAGCCAGCCGCACAATGGAACTTTCCACCTCTCGTCCATAAGCGGTCATCAAATCGGCAAGCTCATCTATTACAATAACGAGGTAAGGCATAGGTTCTCCTCCATTTTTTTCGTTAAAGCTTTTGATGTCTCTTGAGCCGTCCCGCAAAAGGATTTCGTATCGTTTGTCCATTTCGGCAATCGCCCAACGAAGCGCGGAAACGGCTTTCTTGCCGTCCGTAATAACGGGCGCGATGAGATGGGGGAGACCGCTATAAACGGAAAGCTCAACGCGTTTCGGATCTACGAAAATAAAACGGAGCGTTTCGGGAGAATTTTTATAAAGAAGGGAAACAATTATGGAGTGAATAGTCACGCTTTTCCCGCTGCCAGTTGCGCCCGCGACAAGCAGATGAGGCATTTTGGCAATGTTTGGAAAAACGGGCTCTCCCGAAAGTCCCTTGCCGAGCGCAAATCCAAGCGGTCCTGCGGCATTGAATTCGGGGTAATTTAAGAGACTCCCGAGACGAACAAGCGCCGCCACCTTATTGGGAACTTCAATGCCAACCAATGATTTTCCGGGAATGGGCGCCTCAATACGCAGAGGATGCGCCGCCAAGGCGAGTGATAAATCCTGATTTAGGGCGGTGATGCGCGAAAGTTTTATTCCTTCGGCGGGCTTTAGAGTATATCTTGTAACCTTCGGGCCGATTGTGATTTCTCCCATTTCCACTGGAATGCCAAAGCTATCAAGAGTTCTTTTAATGATATTCGCGTTTGCTCTCAAGTCTCCCACGGTCGGTTTTTCAACAGAAGGATTTAGGAGATCAAGCGGGGGCGGAACATAATTTTTGAAAGATATTTTTCTTCCGGGCATTTTAATGTCTTTCTCCTTTTTCTCTTCTTTTTCTTCGGCAACTTCAATCTTTGTCTTGGGAGATTCAGTAAATTTTGCCGCCGCCTCCTGTTCTTCTCCGTCCCCATTTATAACAATCTCCGAAAGGTCTTTTTTTCTCAAGTTAATCTTTAAAGGACTGAACTTCAGCGGGAGATTGAGAATAAAAATGAGGCCGATTAAAAGAATGGCGGCAGAAAGAATCAAGCCCGCTATATAACCGAAAGGAAGCTCAATTGCGCCGGCTAAACTTCCCAGAAAACCGCCTTTTCCCGAAGAAACAATATCAATGAAACCGAGACTGCCGGAGACAAAAACCAGACCGCCGATTACGGCGCGTTTCATCAGTCCTTTTTTCCGGCCAAGAAGAAGCGAAAAACCGGCGATAAGAAGAGTCGCCGGAATAAGGTAATAGCCGATACCTAAAAGGAATGACCCGCTTTTAAATATCAATTCTCCGGCGGGACCGGCCTTATGAAAACTTGCAAGCAATAAAATCGCGCCGAGGCTTAAGAAGACTATCGCCCAGATTCCCATAAGAACGTCCGGGCGCATTTTTTCTCTTGTTTTGGCTTCGGCTTTTCTTGTCATATGACAACTAATTATATGTAGCTTACCGGTAAAACTAAAGGGAGCGTGGTATTATGGGATTAGTGAGAAGAATAGAGTCTTCAATTTTTAGAGCGTATGATATCAGGGGGATATATCCTTCGGAAATAAACGAAAAAACCGTTTATTCAATAGCTAATTTTCTCTCTCGCAGAGTATTCTCTAAGGGTAAACTAATTGTCGCAATGGACGTTCGTAAAAGTTCAAAAAGCCTTTTAAAGGCAATTAAAAGAGCTTTGGGAGAGAGAGAAGTGATTGACGTCCGATACGCGACAACACCCATGTTTTATTACTTAGCCAATAAGTTCAAGGCATCGGGCGGAATAATGGTGACGGCGTCACATAACAATCCTGAATGGAACGGTTTAAAAATCGTGGGGAAGAACGCCGAGGCGATGGGAGGATACGAGATTTTAGAGAAAATGAGGAAAGAAAATGAAGGTTAAGAAGAAATTTTTAAAGATATATACGGAATTTCTTTCTCATGAAATAAAAACCACTCGTGAAATGAGAGTGGTGTTTGACGCGTCTAACGGGTTCGCGGGGGCGGTAATGAAAGAAACGATAAAAAAAGAAAGGCATATTAAACCGACGTTTATAAATTGTCGGCCAAGCGCCCGTTTCTCCGCGCACGGGCCAAATCCTATCGCTCCCCATGCCACGGACGAACTATCGCGGAAAGTCATAGAGCAAAAAGCCGATCTCGGCTTTATTTTCGACGGAGACGGGGACAGGGTAATTTTAATTGATGATAGAGGCGCTATAGTCCATCCGGACTTTGTGGCTAAGTTTTATGCGGAACACTATGCACCGAAAAAAATAATCGTTGACAGAAGAATGGGATGGCTTGTAACAAAGGATTTAATTTCAGAAAGACCGATTACCATAATAAAGTCAAAAGTGGGACATCTGCATGTTAAAGAAACGATGAAAAGAAATAATGCTGGTTTTGGCGTGGAGGCATCTGGTCATTATTATTTTCACGTGGAAGGCACATACATTGATTCAGGAGCAATAATGGCGTTAAAAATGATAACGGCCGTATCTCAAATTTCATCTTTCGCCGAATGGATTTCGCGGGGGAAAACGTACCCTAAATTTGGGGAAGAGTCTTTTCCTGCCACCGAACCAGACGGGATAATTGAACGGGTCAAAAATTATGCCGAAAGGCGCGGATTTAAGCTGGATCTGGAGGACGGTCTTGCGGCCGAGAGAGACGATTTTCATTTTGTGATTCGTAAATCGGCAAATGAACCTCTTATGAGAATGAACGCTGAAGCAACGGACGAAGGCATCTTGAAAAAGGAGGTTCAGATGATACAATCGCTTATCAATAAAAAAAGTATTTAACGGTAGTGAAAGACATTCTTGTGATAGACATTGAAACAAAGAACACCTTTTATGACGTGGGTGGTCAGGCGAATATCAGCGATTTGGATATGTCTTTGGCGTGTGTGTATTCATATGGCAAAGACAGCTATCTGAGTTTTTGGGAAAATGAGACAGAAGAATTGGGGCAAATGTTAAAAGACGCGGCATTAATCGTCGGATTCAGCATAAATCGGTTTGATTTACCCGTGCTTAACAAATACTTTAGTTTCAGCACAAAGGCGTTAAAAAGGGTAGACTTGCTCGAGGAAATAGAAATGAGCGTCGGCAAAAGAATTGGACTTGACCTATTAGCCAAGACTAATTTGGGGGTCGGAAAAACGCACGGCAGTCTTGATGCCGTCAAATTTTGGAACGAAAGGAACTTAAAGGAGCTTGAAGAATATTGTCGTAATGACGTGAAGGTGACTAAAGAACTTTATGACCTTGCGAGGACCCAAAAATATCTTATGATGCCCGAAAGAGGAACGGATAATTTAATAAGAATTAATTTAGATTTTGATGAAAAAATCAGAGAAGCGACAGCCGAAAACACTTTATTTTGATTACGCAGCCACCGCTCCGATATTAAAGAGCGCGCTTAAAGCAATGAATTCAGCCTACGGCACCGACTTTGGAAATCCGGGAGCGGTTCATTACGCGGGACGGAACTCAATTCTTTTGCTTGACGGGGCGAGGGGAAAAATCGCCGAAATTATGGGCGGGGAATTCAACGGAACGATTTTTACTTCCTCGGCGACGGAGGCAAACAATCTAATTCTTAAAGGGCTGGTCAAAAAATACGTGAGACGCGAAAGAACCGGAAACATCAGTTTACCGGCGCGAATTATTATTTCCGCGGCGGAGCACGAATCAGTGGAACAGGTAGCGGAAAAATTATCGGAAGAAGGAACGGAAGTTATTCGTTTGTCTGTAAAAAAAGACGGGCGGGTGGATTTGAGCAAACTTAGAGATGCGCTAAACGAAAGAACAGTGATAGTTTCCTTAATTTTTACGAACAATGAAACCGGGGCGGTTAATGATATTAGAAAGGCGGCTGAAATAATTGCCGAGAAGAGAGGAGACGGCCAATACCCAGCGCTTCATACGGACGCTTCGCAAGCGTTTCAATATGAGGATTGTTCTTTTGGCGCTACAAACGCGGATGCAATAACTTTGTCTTCACACAAAATTGGGGGACCAAAAGGCGTTGGGGCTTTGGTGTTTCGCGCGAGTAAATCCGTAAAACTTATGGAATCCGCGATGCAGGGAGGCGGACAGGAGTTTGGAATTCGCTCTGGCACGGAAAATGTGCCGGCGATTGCTGGATTTGCGGAAGCTATCAAGGAGACTGATGTCTTGAGAATAAAGGAAAGGAAGCGGGTTTACGCATTGAAAACAGCGTTGGTTAAGGAAATAATACGCGTTTTGCCGGAAGTAAAAATAAACGGACCGAGCTTGAGAGAGGGCTCTCCTCACATATTAAATTTATGGTTTCCTAAAAAATCCGCGGAAGAAATTGTTACCGCGATGGACATGGAAGGAATTGCCGTATCATACGGCTCGGCTTGTTCTGCGAGGGTATTTAGACCATCTAAGGCGATAATAGCATTAGGCCACTCCGAAAATCGTGCCAGAGAAAGCATAAGAATCAGTTCGGGAAGAGAGACCAAGGCTCAAGATATTCGGAAATTCGCGAGAGTTATTAAGAAAATAGCTACCCAAGTTTAGTTTTTAAAAGGTCTATTACTGTGGTTTAATTTCTAAAATGCTCAAGGAGAAAACAAGTCTTTCCGAAATGGAAGAAGAGGTCCTCAAATTTTGGAGGGAAGCTCGGATTTTTGAAAAGACCATAGAACATAGACAAGGAAAAAAAGCGTTTTCTTTTTACGATGGGCCACCGTTTGCGACGGGACTGCCTCACTACGGTCATATACTCGCGACAACGATAAAAGATTCCGTTACGAGGTTTTGGACGATGAAGGGCTATAGAGTGGAACGACGAGTCGGGTGGGACTGTCACGGGTTACCAGTAGAGAATCTTATTGAGAAAGAATTGGGGCTCAAAGATAAGGAAGCGATTATTCAATACGGCATAGAAAATTTCAATAATGCTTGTCGAGCGGCAGTTTTTCGTTCGGTCGGTGATTTCCAAAAAACGTTGGAAAGAGTCGGGCGATGGGCCGATTATTCGCATTCATACGCCACGCTTGATAATGCTTACATGGAATCGGTTTGGTGGGTATTTAAGCAGCTCTGGAACAGAGGACTCATATATACCGATTATCGAGTTACTCCGTATTGTCCCCGGTGCGGCACGCCTCTTTCTAATTTTGAGGTGAATCAGGGTTATAAGAACGTCACTGATCCGGCGATTTTCGTAAAATTTGAGTTAAAAGACCCGCCAGACAATATACCCACTTACTTTGTGGCGTGGACAACAACTCCGTGGACGTTAACGGCAAATACAGCGCTTGCCGTGAGAGAAAACATTGAATACGCCTATGTTATAAGGGAAACACAGAATGGTAAAGAAAGGCTGATTCTCGCAAAAGAGAGGCTTATGGCTGTTGGCTTTCATAAAAACGAAATAGAAAAAACAATTTACGGAAAAGAGCTTTTAGGAAAAGGATATGTTCCAATGTTTTCTTTTATAGAGCCAAGTAAACGCGCTCATTTTGTCATTGCCGCTGATTATGTTTCAACAGAGGAAGGAAGCGGAATAGTGCATATCGCTCCGGCGTTTGGCGCGGACGATATGGCGGCGGCAAAGGAAAACGGAGTCCCAATGATTTTGACCGTCAATCAGGAAGGGAAGTTCATGGAGCAAATAAAGCCATGGGCGGGCAAATTGGTTAAAAAATCGGATATGGAGATAATAAATTACCTAAAGTCAAACGGCGCGCTGCTTAAGGAAGAAACGGTAGACCACGAATATCCATTTTGCTGGAGATGCGATACGCCGCTTCTTTATTACCCGATAGACAGTTGGTATGTGGCGGTAACGAAAATAAAGAGCCAGCTTGTAAGGAACAACGAGAAAATAAGATGGGTGCCGGCGCATATCAAGACGGGAAGATTTGGCAAATGGCTAGAAGACGCACGAGACTGGGCGATTTCGAGGAATAGATTTTGGGGAGCGCCGATACCGATCTGGAGGTGCGCGGACTGCAAGACGCTTATTCCTGTCGGGTCGCTTGAAGAACTAGCGAAGCTTGCGCCCACAAACAACGAATATTTCTTAATGCGCCACGGGGAGGCGGATTCAAACGTTTTAAACATCGTTTCTTCATATCCGGAGGCAGCCGAAATGGAGCTTACTGAAAAAGGAATAAAACAAGTTGAGAAGGTTGCGAAATATCTCAAAAAAAGGCAAATAGACCTTGTAATTTCCTCGCCTTTAAAGAGAGCAATTGATACAGCAAAGATAGTCGCGGAGACTTGCGGAATAAAATATACAATTGACGAGAGGCTCGCCGAATACAATTTTGGTTCAATGAACGGGAAGCCGACAGAGGAGTTCGAAGCATTTGTCGGCGGTCACGAAGGGAAATTCGTCAAAACGCCCGAAGGAGGAGAAACACTTCCTGAAATACGGAAAAGAATGCTCTCTCTCTTAAAAGAGCTAGAAGAAAAACATAAGGGTAAAAAGGTATTGCTTGTCGGGCACGGCGACCCGTTTTGGATGTTAATGGGATCAATGCAAGGAATGGAACGCGATAAACTCTTGGAACAAAGGGAAAAGCTAATGCCGAAGCCCGGAGAGTTGGTAGAAGCAAAATTTGGGAAAATGCCGTTTGATGAAAATAGAGAGCTTAATTTACATCGTCCTTATATTGATTTGATAAAGATAAAATGTCCCAAATGCGGAGGAGAAGCGCAGAGAGAATCGCAAGTCTTTGATTGCTGGTTTGAGTCCGGTTCAATGCCTTATGCGTCTTGGCATTATCCATTTGAGAACAAAAAAAAAGTGGAGGGCATCTTTCCGGCGGATTTTATCGCGGAAGGGCTGGATCAAACGAGGGGATGGTTCTATACGCTTCACGTGCTTGCAACAGCTCTTACTTCTAAGGCATCGACTCTTGGCAAAAACAAACCGGCGTTTAAGAACGTGGTGGTCAACGGTTTGGTCCTAGACGAATTCGGGCGAAAGCTCTCTAAAAAGTTGAGAAATTACACCGAGCCGGAAATATTGTTTACCAAAACAGGCGCGGATGCTCTTAGATATTTTCTTCTAAGTTCCACATCTATCGGAGAAGATTATAGATTCTCGGATAAAGGAGTGATTGAAGCTAAAACAAGAATCTCCGAGAGACTTCTTAATTCCTATAACTTTTTTTCCATGTATGCCGACACGGAGCACAGAAAGAGTGGATACAAATCACCCATAATGACGGAAGATATTCTTGATAGGTGGATAAAAGCGAGATTTAAGCAGACAGCCGAACAAATTAACCAAAGCATGGAGAAATACGAACTCACGCAGGCGACAAGACCAATAGTCGATTTATTGGAAGATTTTTCCAATTGGTACATAAGACGAGGAAGAAAAAGACTGCAGCAACCGAAATCAGAAGAAGATTTCTATGCCGCGTCTAAAACTCTATACGATTGTCTCGTTACGGCCGCAAAATTAATGGCGCCGTTCACTCCGTTTATTGCGGAGGCGGTATATAAATCGCTTACGGTAGAGAAAGACTCCGTTCACCTTGAAGATTGGCCGATCCTTGGGAAATTAAGCAAAGAGGACGAATCTCTCATAGAGATGATGGTTTTTGCGAGAATTGTCGCGAGCCAGGCGCTTGCGAAAAGAGCGGAAGTGGGAATAAAAGTAAAGCAGCCTCTGGCATATTACAAGACTTCCGTGAAAGAATTGGCCGGAAACGCGGAAATTCTCGCGCTTATCGCCGATGAAGCGAACGTAAAACGAGTGATTTATGATTCATCGGTTCCGGGAGACGGTGTGCTTGATACGGAGATAACAAATGACTTAAGGGAAGAAGGGATATTGAGGGAACTCACAAGAATAGCGCAGGATCTACGGCAAAAAGCGGGATTAAAACCGAAAGAGAAAGCGGAATTCTACATCTATTCGGAAGCCGAAGAGATAAATAAAGTCATTACCGAAAATACCGATAAGTTCAAGATGACGCTCTCTTTAAGTAACGTCATCATGAAGAAAAACGACGATGTTAAGGCTAGTCAGGAGACAAAAGTTTCGGAAAGTGGAATATGGGCAGGGATTAAGTAGTTTTTAAATCAACCCCATTTTTTGTCGCGTTTCGCAAAGAGTTGCGGAGGCGGTAACGCGAGCTTGTTCGGCGCCTTCATAAAGCATTCTTCTTACTCTGGCTGGGTCGGAGGCGATTTCCTTTCGCCTCTCTCTGAACAAAGCGAGAGCGGAAGAAACGGCTTCGGCCATGTTCTCTTTAAATTCCTTATAGCTCGCTCCTTTATGGCTTTTAGTAATTTCTTTTATTGAAGTATTTGTGAGTTCCGAGTAGATAAGCAAAAGGTTTGCGAGAGCGGGTTTTTTATCGGGTTCAAAAACTATTTCCGCTCCCGAGTCGGTGACCGCGGAACGAATTTTGCGTCTGATTTCTTCAGGGGAATCGGTGAGATACAAGCATCCTTTCGGGAGAGATTTGGACATTTTCTTTTCTGGACTATCAAGGCTTTTGATTCGGAGTCCCTCAACAAAGATTCCCTTTGGCTCGGGGAAAACCTTGCTGAACCTGCGGTTGAAAGCTCTCGCGACGTCGCGAGCAAGTTCAAGATGCTGACGCTGATCTTCACCAACAGGAACGAAATCCGCTTTATAGGCAAGAATATCGGCAGCCATGAGCACGGGGTAATTTAAAAGTCCCGCGCTTGCCGGTTGACCCTCTTCCACTTTTTCTCGAAACTCAATCATATTTTGGAGTTGTCCTGCCGGCGTGACGCAGCTTAAAAGCCAAGCGAGGTTTGCATGTTCCAGAACGTCGGATTGCATAAAGAAAACGGATTTTTCCGGGTTTATGCCAAGTGATAGGAGGTCTACGGCTACGTCAAATATCTCAGCCGACTTTTCGGAAGGGATATATTTTTGGGTAAGAGCGTGGTAATCGGCGATAAAATAATGGCAATTGAATTTGTCGGATGACTGAAGCGCTATGGATTGTTTCAACATCCCCAGATAGTTTCCAACATGTAATTTCCCGCTCGGTTTGATTCCGCTTACAACGGTTTGTTTCATATAAAGGAATTATAAGATTATTGCCGTTTAAACCTCAATTATGACGGGCAGAATCATCGGTCTTCGGTAGGTTTTATTGTAGACAAATTGACCGATCTGGTCTCGGAAGAGATTTTTAAGGTAGTCGGAGTCAATTTGTCCCTTTTTGGGTATCCGAGCGAGAATCGTTTTAATTTTCCCTCTAATATCTTCAAGAATTTTCTGATTTTCTTTCAGGTAAATAAAGCCTCTGGAAATAATATCTGGATTTTTAAGAAGTCTCCCGTCTCGACGAGCAATGGTTGCGATAATCACAATCATTCCTTCTTGGGCAAGAAGCAGGCGATCGCGGAGGACTACCTCACCGACATCTCCCACGCCGAGACCGTCAACCATAACATAGGAAGAAGGGAGAATTTCGTCCGTCATTTTAATGGAATCACGTTTGATGTTCACTACTTGTCCGTTGTCCGGCAAGAAAATGTTCGTTTTGGGGATGCCGCACTGAACGCCGTTTTGAGCGTTCATTGTTCTCATAAAGAGATATCCATGAATGGGAATAAAAAAGCGAGGTTTCACGGCCGAGAGAATCGTTTTAATTTCTTCTTGAGACGCATGTCCGGTGGAATGAATATCTATCATCTTAGTGTGATAGACAAAAGCTCCTTGTCGCACAAGATTGTCCTTTAACGCCTGAACGCTTCGTTCATTTCCCGGAATAACGGAAGAGGAAAAGATTATTGAATCACCGGCTTTTATGCGAAGAGTTTTATGTTCGCCGGTCACAATTTTCATAAGACTCGCGTTTGATTCTCCCTGTGCTCCGGTTGAAAGAATGAGAAGTTTTTTGTCGTCATATTTGGATGCTTCTTCAAGAGAGATGATCACTCCTTTTTTGACTTTGATGTAACCGAGTTGGCGAGCTATTTCGAAGTTCTCTTTTATGGAGCGTCCGGAAAAGGCCACCTTTTTATTAAGCTTTTCCGCTATCTTGATAATTTCGCCAATGCGATTCAGCAAAGTAGAGAAAATACCGACAATTATTCTACCTTCAGCTTTAAGAAAAAGGTCCTCAAGATTTTTTTCGACCGTTCTTTCGGGGACTGTCCATCCGGGTGTCTCCGCATTTGTGCTATCAAGAAATATCGTGTGGATATTTTGCTTGCCGATAAGCAAAAGTTCATCAATATTTTTTGGCTTGCCGGATTCATCTGCTTCCACTTTAAAATCCGCGAAAGTCGCCATGTTGCCCACGGGGGTTTTAAGAATAAATCCAGTGGTATCCGGAACGCTGTGGGAAACTCCAAAAAATTCCGCCTCAAAGTGCTTTCCGAGACGCACTGTTTCTTTGTCTCTTATCGTTCTTATCTCAAGCTTCGGGGCGTTTACAAACTCGCTTTGACGCTTAAGAATCATTTCTTTGGCAAGCGCGGTCGTGTAAATAGGAGGATTTCCGATCTTACCGATGATGTAGGGGATTGCTCCGATATGGTCGAAGTGGGCATGAGTTACTACGAGCGCTTTGATGTTTTTCTTTTTTGATTCAAGAGACGACACGTTCGGAATGATGTAATCTACTCCCGGAGTTTCTTCTTCGGGGAATTGAATGCCGGCATCAACGATGATTATTTCGTCGCCGTATTCAAAAAACGACATATTGCGCCCGATTTCTTCAAGCCCTCCCAAGGCGGCAAACCGCAGAACGCCTTCTTCTAAAGGTTCGGTTCTCAAGCGACGGGGGGATTTTTCCGGACTAAACGAAGAGCGTCTCTTATATGTTTTTTCCATAATTTTGTTTACGTTTTTATTGCTAAGGGAAGAATTTTTCTATGCGGGGGCCGTTTATGACGCGCGCCCAACTTCTGTCTGCCTTTGCCTGTCGGTAAATAGGAGCGGGCAGGCCACTCAATATTTAAATCTTCTCTTTGTTGTTGAAGTATAAACTCACGATTATTTTGATTGTGTGTTTTTACTTTGTGCCGAGAAGGAGATTCGAACTCCTATGCCTTGCGGCGCTAGCACCTGAAGCTAGTGCGTCTACCAATTTCGCCATCTCGGCCGAGAAGGGAGCTATTCTAAACCTCTCCCTTCGTATTTTTCAAATATAGCCCAGAATTTTAGCGGTTGCCATCCGATGTTCCAAACTCTGTGAAAATTACCGCGGGGAACCAATAAAACATCTCCCTTTATAACTTTTTCTCGCGAGCCGCCAATTTCCACCTCTCCTTTCCCCGATATGAAGATGTATATTTCATCGGCAGTGTTGTGGGAATGTCCAGTCGTGGACTTGTGAGGCTTAAGCTCTGTAAGGGAAAGAGTCAAATTTTCAAGCTCTTTGAGATCATATACTTGATACACATCGTTATCCCTTATAAGTTTGGCTTTTCTCTTAAAATCTTTAAGGTTCATTACTTAAATTTGCGGTTAGTGTTTATATACCACGACTCAACGTCGTTTAGTCTGTCGGAAGAGGTGGTGGCTGTTTCGGCGGCAAATCCTTTTAGACGGGGAGAAGCAACGTAAAGATAATCGGGGGAGACTATAAAAATAGCTCCGATGTTATTCGTTATAACGGAGGACAGTCTTTGAAGCAAGACATCTCTGACTTCGGAGTCGGCTTCGGAACGAATATCTTCCATGATTGAATCGGCTTCTCGGTTGTTGAATAAGGCGAGATTCAAACCCGGATAAAACCGTTTTGAGGAATGCCAAAAGGAATAGAGATCATCCGGAACATTCAATATATTTCCGAAAAGAAGCGCTTCGTAGTCTCTGTTTCTGATGGATTCCTGAATATCTGCGGATCTAAGAGAAGAGATGTTGACCGAAGCTCCGCCATTTTCCCAAGATTCTTCCAGTTTAAGAGCCATGTCGGATAGAGGGGGAATATCGGGGACGGTAAGCCTGAATTCCAATTCCGAAAGAGAATTCGCGGCAGAAGCAGTGGCCGCTACACTTTCCTTGAATGGACCAAAAGCGGGCGTGGCAAAGCCTTTAAATATGCCGTTTACTATTTCATTCCGAGGAACGAGTGAGGACATAAGAGAGCGTAAAGATAAGTCGCGGAATTGCGGTACCAAACCGGAATTCAGGAAGACGGCGTAATATCTCGCACTTTTAATGGGATACACGGTTTTAATTACGGAGATTTCCGAAAGAAGCGCCGGATCGGAAACAGGGAAGCCGTCAATATCGCCGTTATTGAAAGCTTTAATCAAACGGGTTTCGTCGGTGTAAAAATTGAACGTGAATTCTTTGATATAAGGGGCTTTACCGTGATAGTTCTTGTTTGAAACAAGAACATACTCGCTGATAAATCCGTCTTTCTCTTTTTTGTATGAGTTAAATTTATAAGGTCCCGACCCTATCGGTTCGCGAGCATAGGAGGAAAGGCCGAAATTCGCCGGAGGAATGCCTCCGAATATATGCTTCGGTATAACATTCAATCCTTTGAGGGTTTTTTCAAAAAACACGTACGAAGAAGGGAGAATGAATTTAATTTCCAACTCGCTTACTCGTTCCACTCTCGCTCCGTCAAAACTTGCGGAAAACGGAGAGCGAGATTCGGGATTGGTTATAGTGTCAAACGTGAATATTACGTCGTCGCTCGTTATTTTCGCGCCGTCGCTCCACTTAAGACCCTCCTTTAAACGTATGGTCCATTCTTTGAGCAGTGGGTCGGGTTTGATGCTTTCACTAAGTCCTTCCAAATCATCAAAAACGAGTTTTGAAATATCGTGATCAGTTTCATTACTTGAAATGACGGGGTTTATAAACATCGGTTGGCCTACCACTCCCTCGTGCCATGTTCCGCCATAGGCGGCGACGGGAATAGTCTTTACGCTAATAACGTAACCGATGTAGAGAATGGCAGAAACAACAAGCACCGCGAAGATGGCGATTATTATAACAATCTCTTTTCGGGTCAGCGCTTTCAAAAGTTTTAGAAACCTATAGAACAAGTTTCAGAATAGAAAGGATTACGAAGAGGACGATGAAAAAAGCGGTAGCCAAAAGGACGACATTCTCCAAACCCCGCCTTTTTTGATAAAAAGATTCTCCTCCTCCGCCAAATATGCCGCCAATTCCCGACGAACGGTCTTGGATGAGCACTAGGGCTATAACTATCACCGGTATTACGATTTGGGCAATATCAATCGCTCGCATATCAGATTAACAAAACTAATAAGAAGGGTTCCAAGAATTAGGGGAACCAGTCCGTTAATAATAACGTCCTCCCTCAAATAATCAAGGACGAATAGAAGACCCATATTTATGGCAAGGGAAGAAAGGCCGAAGGTGAGCCACGCTATTGGCTTAAGAGCGAGTTTTAGCAACGGTTTGATGACAAGATTCAGGCCCGTAAAAATAAGAGCAATAACGGCAAGAGAATAGATACCGGTCGGCGCGCTGAACCCTGGGATAAATCTCTCTGCAAGGTAAATGCCTCCCATATTCACAAGAGCGATGATTATGCTTTTTCCGATGAAGTTCATTTGAGATACGAAGTTAAATCTTGGCCGGTCATTTCCGCCGGTTTTCTGATGCTCATTAATTTCAGGATTGTCGGGGCGATGTCGCAGAGAGACCCCACAATCGCATTTTCGTTTTCCCCTATTTCTTCGGCCCCTCTAGTTCTTTTAAATGGAGCGTCTAGGACAATGAGCGGGACGGGATTTGCGTTGTGCTTCGTGTCTCTTTCACCGGTTTGAGAATTGATCAGCTGTTCGGCATTGCCATGATCGGACGTTATAACAAGAATGGTTCCCGTTCGAAGGCACGCGTCTGCTATTAAACCTATTTCCCTGTCCACTATTTCGGCGGCTTTGACGGTGGCATCAAAATTACCCGTGTGAGCGATGATATCGGGGTTGGCGTAATTTACGAGAATGAAGCCGTATGATCTTTCCTCAATTGCGGCAGTAACGCGGGTTGTTATTTCATCGGCCATCATTTCGGGAAACTGGTCGTGATGAGCGACTTTTCTCGAGGGAATTATTACTCGGAATTCATTTGGGAACGGCTCTTCCTCCTCGCCATTAAAGAAGTAGGTAACATGGGCTTTTTTCTCGCTTTCCGCCACGCGAAGTTGCACTAATCCTGCATCAGCAAGGATTTTCGGCAAAGGATTCACGATAGTTTCCAAATTAAAGGCAGCCGGAATGCCATTCATAGGTTCATATTCGGCGAATGAAACCATTTCGGTTTCGGGAAAGGATTTGCGAAACATTGCGGAAATTTGCTTCATTCGGTCTTTCCGAAAATTGAAGAAAATAATTGAGTCGGAGGCGTTTATAGAAAGATTTTTACCAAAGGATGCGGGGCGAATAAATTCATCAGTGGTGCCGGAGGAATACACTTTTCTAAAATAGTCGGAAGGCGAATCGGAAATGCCATCTTCGGAAGTCATGGCTTTAAAGGCGAGTGATGTCCTATCCAAATGGCCGTCTCTATCCATTGCATAAAACCGGCCGGAAATGCTGCCAATTTTTTCTTCAGGTAACTCGGCGAGCAATTTAAGTCCTTCTTTTGGCGGACCATCTCGACCATCGGTGAAAAGGTGAAGCTTGTAGTTTATACCGAACCTTTCAGCCATGCCGATAAGTGTGAGCAGATGCTTCAAGGAAGAGTGGGTTATGCCGGTTCCCAAAAGCCCTGAAAAGCATACGGAGGATCCGCGTTGCCTTGCGACTTCAAAGGCTTTTAGGAGCGCGGGATTTTTTAAAAAAGAGCCATTGTTTATAAGTGTGTCAATTTGAGCGACGCTTTGGTAAACAATCCGGCCAGCGCTAATTGTCAGGTGTCCTATCTCGCTGTTTCCTTCTTCGTTCCATGGAAGACCGACGGCCAGTCCCCCGGCTTGGAGGCTAAGACAGGGGAAAAATGATTTAATTTGGGCTAAATTGGGAAGATTCGCGGTATATAAAGGGTTTGTGTTGTTTTTTTGGCCAATTCCCCAGCCATCAAGGATAACGAGAGCCAATTTCTTAACATTTGTGTCGGGCATATAACGTGTATTAGTATTTACGGAGTGAAGGTCATAAAAACCAACATTTCAATTTTATCCTATGATTTATCAAATTGCACTCGCTGCAGGAGGACTCCTGCTTGGCGGGTTTCTGGGTTATCTATTAAGGCAGCGAGCGGCGGCCAGATCAGCGAATTCTATAGAGCAGCAGATAAAGCGTAAGTTCGAAGAAGCGGAGCTAAAAGTAAAGGAAGAAATCAGCAAGGCGGAAAGAAAAGCCGAGTCTATTTTGGATGAGGCAAAGAGAGAAGAAAAAGAGAGAAAAACAGCAATTGAACGCACGGAAGAAAGACTCTTAAAAAAAGAAGATCTTTTGGATAAAGACGAAGCCGGCTTAAGACAGAAATCAGATGAGCTCAAAAGTCTTTCGGAAGATTTGGCGCGCGAATCGGAGGAAATTAAAAATACGAAACAATCGGTATCTCAAGAGCTTTCCAAAATAAGCAAATTAACGCCCGAAGAAGCAAAAAAGAGACTATTGGCTCAAATGGAAGAAGATCATAAAGAGGAGCTCGTAGACATACTTAAAACAATGGAGCGAGAGAAGAAAGAGGAGATAGAGAAAAAAGGCCTGGATATTATTACAACCGCCCTCCAGAGATATTCTCGGACGCACATATCAGACATTACCACTACGCCGTTTACTCTTCCGAGCGAAGACCTTAAAGGTAAAATAATCGGACGAGAGGGTCGGAATATAAGAACGCTTGAAAGGATAACGGGTGTAGAGTTTGTGATTGACGAAACGCCGGACACGATTCTCATTTCGTCTTTTGACCCCGTGAGAAGGGAAGTGGCAAGGTTGACACTTGAGAAGCTCATCCAGGATGGGAGAATCCAACCGGCGAAGATTGAAGAGAAGGCCGAAGAAGCTCGGCTTGAAATTGATAAAAGAACTCAAGAAATTGGGGAAGAAGCGGTGTATGAAGTAGGAATACTAAATCTCCCGAAGGAAATCGTCCATCTTTTGGGCAGGCTGCATTTTAGGACGAGTTACGGACAAAACGCGCTTACTCACTCAATAGAGGTGGCGTTTATCGCCGGCATGATGGCCGAGGAACTTGGCGTTAATGCCGAAATAGCCAAAAAGGGAGCGCTCTTGCACGATATAGGCAAGGCGATTGACTACGAGGTAGCCGGAAATCACGTTGATCTGGGAATAAAAATCCTTAAGAAATATGACGTTGACCAAAAAGTGATTGAGGCAATGCAATCCCATCACGACGATTATCCGTTCGCGAGTCCGGAAGCTTTTATAGTCACGACGGCCGATATTATTTCAGCGGCGAGGCCGGGGGCAAGACGGGGGACGCTTGAGCAATACGTTAAGAGACTGGAGGATTTAGAAAAAGTGGCCTCCTCGTTTGATGGAGTTAAGAGCTCTTATGCGGTTTCTGCTGGCCGGGAGCTTAGAGTGTTCGTAACACCCGAGAAAATCGACGATTTCGGGGCATTACAGCTCGCTAAAAACATCGCTTCCAAGATAGAATCGGAAATGAAATACCCGGGAGGCATAAAAGTGACAATTATCAGGGAGGTGAGAGCGGTTGAATACGCAAGATAGGGTTTATTGTGGAAAATAAACCTATTTGGTATCATTTTCTTAGGTTTAAAGGTCGACCAACCAGAATCAAGAACATTATGAAAAAGCAGGATCTTGTTGAAGCGGTAATGAATGCCGCGCAGATTGAAACGAAGAAACAGGCCGATCAGGCCGTTCAAGCGGTTTTTGACGGCATAGTAAAAGCCATGAGTCGCGGCGAGGACGTCGCCATAACCGGTTTTGGGACATTCAGAGTCGCAAGAAGAGCGGCAAGAATGGGAGTCAACCCAAAGACTGGAGAAAAAATCCAGATAGCCGCTTCCGTTAAACCCAAATTTAGGGCAGGAAAACTTCTGAAGGAGGCTGTTCAATAGATTTAGAGAAATACGTTAAACAAAAACCGCCCATTAGAAACAGAGCGGTTTTTGTTTAATTTCTGATTAAGGAAGTCTAAGCAGTTTTTTAACGGCAGTGCTTATTTTAACAAATTCACCATAAGCCGATTTAAGATTAACAATTGCCGCTTCGAAAAGATCTCGGGCGGAAGGGATTTCTTCTTCTTCAATCACGATTTCATTATTATTTTCCGTGACTTCCTGATTCTCTTCTTCGGGAGCGGGAAGATAGATCTTTACCGAAGAGGACAGAGCTTTTTCTATAAGGGCTCTCGCGCCGTCAATCATTTTCTTCGCTTCTGTCATATCGGCGCTAAATAAATCTTTTTTGATAAGTCCGGCTTTCTCCAATTTTTTAAGGTCGGTATCAATCTTATTCCATCTATCGGTCGCAGTATCCGTAAGTCTTGATGCTTCAAGCGCAAAAATAAAATCTAGGGCGTCCGCAAGTTTCTTATTGTAATTATCGTCGCGGTGAGCCTTAATGTCTCTTGCCAGATCTTTAATACCTTCAAGGTCCAGACTTTCAGAAGTCAATTCGTCTTCTGCCCCCTTAAAATATTTTTCTTCTTCTTCAAGCCACAGAAGGATGGCAGAACGAATTTTCCCCGAATCGCTTTTTTCATCAAGACTTGTTGCATCAAGCTTTTCACGCGCAGATTCAATTTCTTTATAGGAAAGAGTGAGGGCATCTGATACAACTTTTCTGCGATAGGACAGTTCCTCCTCCGCGGATAAAACGTTTATATCGGCGCCATCTTTGGCTTCAATAAGCTGATTTGTGCTTGTGTTTAAATTTTCCGTAGCGGAAGAGAGATCTGAGGCGTATGAGACACTCGGAATGGCGAGAATCATTATGGCGGCGAAGACGGAGGGGAACTTAATTTTATTTTGCGATATATTCATTATGTTTATTTTAGAAAATAGCTTCTTCAAGGAGCTTATTAGCCTCTTCCGGGTCGGGAAGGGTAACGTTTAACGTGTCAAACTCCTTTTTAATGAGAGAAGGGTTGATATGATACGGCTCGCTTGATGACGCTTCATAAAGAGCAACGGAAGTTTTAGCCGCCGAATCGCTATAAGAACGGATTTCTTTGAGCGTGATATCTATATCATCTTCAAATGAAGCGGCAACCGAGTCAATTGCGGCGATCTCCGAAACAGACTTCGTGACACTAGGAGCTTTTATGTTGCCAATTAAAATCGTGACAAGCAATACAGCCACCATAACGGCGGAACTAACCCAAAATCGCGAAGCGGTAAAAGTAAACTTAACGCGAGGACTCAATTGCGCGGAGGCCAGAATGGAAAATTTGGTAGAAAACGCAAAATCATCGTTGGGAACGACATTCTGCAACAGTCTTAATTTTTCCGTCAGGCGATCCATTTTATTTTGCGTCTAATATTTCTTTTATCCTTTTTAAAGCCCGATGCTGGATGAGTTTAACCGCTCCTTCGGACTTATTTATGGCTTCAGCGACTTCTTTGACGGATAAATCTTCAACGAAGCGCATTATAACCACGTCTCGCTCAACGTCTTTTAGCTCGCGTAGAGAGTCCATTATTCGGGCGATGTCTTTCTTGTCGTCCAGTTTGGTCGTATCCGGACGAAAGATGAGCTGCTCCGAAACAAACTCTTCACTGATACCTATAAAAGGGCGAGTCTTTCTATAACGGTCGGCAATCAGATTTCTCGCAATTCGGTAGAGCCAGCTTGAAAGAGGAAAGCCTCTTTCGGTGAATCCCGAGATGTTTTGCCATGCTTTCAAAAAAACTTGGTGGGTAAGGTCTTCAGCCTCCTCACGTTGGCCGACTTTAAGAAGGATGAAGCGGTATATCGCTGGAAGGTAATAGTCGTAAAGCCGTCCAAAAGCTTCAGCCTCCCCACCTTTAGCTTCCAATATTAATTTGCGCTCATCCTCTAACATAGTAAACGGAAAAGAGCCTCTCTGGGTTACAGAGGGGTTTAATAAGGGATTTTATCAATAAGACACTCACGGTTTAATCTTATCAAAACGGGAGCAGATTGTTATATAATTATGGGGCAGATATGGCAAGAATGGGGATAAAAAAGACGGTTTTGCTCATCGGGACAGCACTGGTTTGCTTTTTATTAGGAGGAATTGTCGCATATCTGGTCTTGGAGAACGGAAGCGAAGAGACATACATCAAGTCTTTGTTTAAAAATCCGATGGGGCCGCCGCATATTGAAGGGCCGGACGGCCCTCCGCCTTTGCCAACTTCTGGACAATAAGGCAGGGCTTTATTAGATTGACTTTAAAGCGAGAGTAGCACAGTGGCTAGTGCGCCTGCCTTCCAAGCAGGATACGCGGGTTCGATTCCCGTCTCTCGCTCAATTTGAATGGCGGCCATTTGGCCGCTTTTCAAATTGGACAGGAGATGGGTCAATTGCGAGGAAAGGGGGTCGGGAAAACATTTGTTTTCCCGTGGAGGAAGGTAGACCGAAGGTCGTTGGAAAACCGTGGGTTTCTAAAGAGTGAGATAGCGAAGCGTCCCGTCTCTCGCTCATAATGTTTTTTACGTAGAGGGCGTTTCGTTGAAATATTCCCTTATTTTGAGCTACACTCCATATTGATTTGATGAAAATGTGAAATGGGTTTTCATGTATCCACGGACCTGTCTCGGTGAACGAGCCGAGACAAGAAGTGCTATTTAAAAAGGAGTAATGTAAAAATAAGGTTACGGAAACGTAACATATTGCCCTCGTCGTTCAACGGATAGGACGCAAGATTGCGGATCTTGAAATAGGGGTTCGATTCCCTTCGGGGGCACCAGAATTAATTTTGTCGAAAATGACTGCCCCGCCACGAGCTATCGGGCTTGACAAATTAGATTTAATCTGTTATATTGGTGGCAGCAAAATACAGTTCTTTTCCATGCGCTATTTCACGCAATTTTGCTCGTAATTCAGGATAACTTGCTGGTAAAACTGCGCGAAATAGCTCCAAAATTCAAACACTAAAAGGAGGCCCGTCATGGTTGCATTGGGTGCTGTCCCTCTGGTCGTACTGCAGTTCAGCTTCTCGAACCCCAACGTGATACCGGTAACGGTGAAGCGTCAGAATCGGGAAACCTTCGAGGAGCACGTGGCTCGCAAGGGTCGCTCGACGAGTGGCGTCATGGTTATCGAGCCGACCGAGAGATGCTCCCTCGTGGAGTTTCTCAAAGGGCTTGAAACGGCGGGGTACGAGATGGTCGATGCTTTCTACAAGGAGCGCATCGATGACAAGGACTCCCGTAACAAGAGAACGTACCATATGGTGCGCTTCCTGTTCGCTCGCCGTGAGTTTATAGAGCTCTCCGGCGAGTTCAAGATGGTACGGGATGTCGTTCTCACTGAACTCCGGCACATCTGCGAGGGTGCGATGTGGCGAGTCAGGGCGTTTTCCAACCCGTTCTACAAGAACGGCGAGGAAATTCCCGACCAACGCACCTTGAGCGTCAATCTCGAGGTGCGGCAGCCGCTTTTCTATCCTGATGGAGAGCCGGTAACGGTGTGGCAGAAGGACGGGAACGGCAAGCGCGTAGGCGACACTTCGCTCCCGCTCAAGGCCGACTACTGTCTCCGCATCGTGGGTGATGTCGTCCAACTCGAGACGGCGTAATTTCAAAGATCGGTGAAAGTGGTCTGGGGCCGATGTGCGACACGCATGTCGGCCCTTTTTATTTGTATTTTTTGGAAATGAATTTGTGTAATTCCATAATTGAATTACCGCCAAAGAGAAATTGGAGATTGTTAAACCTTGCGGTGAATTAGGCAATCTTTCGGATTATCTTGCACAGGAGAAGCCTACCATTATTCCCAGATGAATAACCAGAATTCATCTGGGAATTTTTGATAACATAAAATACCTATCAACCATTGCAGGTCTCTTTAATAAAAACCCGCCTTTTAAAAAGGCGGGTGAGGAAGGTAGGCTATGCAGATTTTTTCTGCAAATGGCCGTCGAGGCTCCAGAGGAAACCTTTGACATCGGGGAGCGCTTTATCTCCGAGAAAGAAGAGTCGAGTGCTCATGTCGCCGAGACGGATGTCTACGAGTTTTCCCGTGGCGATAGAGATATCGTCTTTAACGGCGAAGCCCTCGATTTTAAGGCGTTTGCATCTTCGTAGAAGGGACTTCTTGGAATATTCGTGCGTTACAATAGCGAAAACTTCAGGAACTTCCTCCTCAAGCTTCTCATAGTTATCTTTCATGATGTGAGGAAGCTTGTTCAAATCTTTGACGTTGGTAGACCAGACATCCATTGTGCAGGTGTATTTACCTCTACGGCGGAAGACCAGTCTGTTGAAGGAAGCGCCTTTCGGTCTCCATGCTCGGTCAAGGAAAAGGCCGCTCATGTCGCATAACGCATCCGCGAACATAAACAACCTGCATCCGGTAACGAGAATGACAGTGACTCTCTTTTCCATCTTTTGTCCTTTCAAAGAACCTTCTCCTTTCAGTGAAGTTTTTGGATAATAACAATATGATTCAGGGCAGTCAATAACCAGCGTTGCTATAATTAGGCTATGAACATTCCAATAATATTGGGAACCGGACGGGAGGGAAGAGTTTCGGAAAAAGCGGCGGAGTATATAAAAACTTTTGTCATTACAGCAGGATATACAACTGAAATTATTGACCCGCGCGATTACAAATTCCTCTTTACCGACAATGAATCGTCGAGAGGGGATAAATACAGGCAAAAAATAAAGGAAGCTGACGCGATTATCATAGTTACGCCGGAATATAATCATGGTTATCCGGGGGATTTGAAAATACTTTTGGATACCGCTTATGAGGAATATTTTCACAAACCCGTGGGAATATGCGGGGTTTCAGCGAGCCCCTTTGGAGGGATAAGAGCGGTGGAACAATTAAAACCAGTTCTTACGGAATTCCGGATGATTATTGCGAGAGAGTCGGTCTTTTTTGGTTTGGCAAGAGAATTATTTAATGAAGATGGAATAAAGGATAAAGCGTTTGATGAAAGGGTGGAAAAAATGTTAGATGAGGTGACTTCTCTTGCGCGAGGAGAATAAAAAGACCCCGCAAGGGGTCTTTATTTTTATCATCCGTTTTTATCCGAATGTTTTTTTCTTAAGTTAGAGATTCCTTTAAGTAACATTAGACCACCCGTCCCTACGCCGATTTTTGCGGCAACGAGTTCGCCGGCCAAAAGTTCTGAAGAGACCGTTAAATAAGAGACTTCAGCAAACTTTATAAGCGCGATGAAAAGCCAGTGTCCCAACAGAGACATCGCAATCGCACTTATGCCGAGCGTGAGAAGGCTGATTTTTGAATTCCAAAGCGAGCGGAACCAATTCGCAGTGAATTCATCCTTCTCTTCGGGGAGCATTTCTCTCGTAGTGACTGCTTCTTCGGAGAAAAGAGCCTTTCTAGGGTCGGACATCAAGGTAACCTCCTTTCTAAAGAACTAGCTTCGGATTAACTCTAATCCGGCATCTTGTCAAGCGAAGCTACTCGGTTGTCTTTCCGTCGAAATGCTCTTCGTTTGCTAAGGCATCTGCCTTAGTTTTATGAATCGTCCCGTCTTTATGTTCGGCGGGGGAATAGATGGTATAAACTTTAAGTTTTTCGGTTTCGGAGGTGTTGATTATGTTATGAAGAGTACCCGCAGGAATTACAACGGCCGAACCATCTTCTATGGGATGTTCAACATTGTCTAGAACAGCCAATCCGCGTCCAGATTCAATGCGGAAAAATTGATCACGGTCATTGTGAGTTTCTGCGCCGATTTCTTCTTTTGGCTCCAGTGTCATAAGTACCAGTTGGCTGTGAAGCGCGGTGTAGAGAACTTTTCTGAAGTTCTCGTTCTCAAGGGTATCTTTTTCAATGTTTGTAACATATCCTTTCATTTCTTTATTTATTTTTTATTTATAATTTATTCTAGCAAATATCCTTTGCTAGTTGTAAATCGCATATTTTAATTGTAGATTTCTAATGTTCGGAGAGGTGCCAGAGTGGTCGAATGGGACACGGTGCTAACGTGTTAAGCTCGCAAGGGCTTCGAGGGTTCGAATCCCTCCCTCTCCGCCAAGACAATTTATTATCGGAGTCAACCTATGTGCCTATGATATAGCTAAGACCCACTTAATTTATATTTTATGAATTATAACGATATTCAATCTAGGCTTAAGGCAATATATGCATCCATAGATCAGCAATACTCATATGGTGCTGATGCTTTAGATACAATGCATACAGAAATAGATAAAAAAGGAAATAAGTTCAAATTGACTATCTCATTTTATAAGCCAGACGATGAGCCAGAAGTTTTAAATCAAATAAATAATATTATTTCGAATTTAGCTAACGTAAAAGATTGTCTAAAACGAAAACTTAAAGATAGGGGCGATGATCCGCAAGTTATTGAATCTGAAATAGATAATTCAACAGATCTACAAATAGTTATTGATTTAGCGAATCAAGAAAAACATGGTTATCCATTAACCATGGTACGACGTTCTAAGAAAGATCCTCTCATTAAGAACATAAGTCGCTATCTTGGGCCATCAAATAAACCAGATAATTTCCGAGTTGAGAGAAGCGATGGCGCATCTATCCAAAACGCTATGACATCTATAACGGCTGATATAACTGACTCCCAAGGCAATATTTTATGTAGTTTAGACGACTTAGTTAAAAACACACTAGATAATTGGGAAAGAATTATAAAAAAATATAACATCGTCTAACACGTGGGTAAAAAAACAACGACTTTTTCGGTCGCTGTTTTTTTACCCAGCCAATAGAGTTAGTGTTTTATCCTTATAAATTATTCTTGATCTTAGATTCCCAAGTAGCTCCCTTTTTTCTGAAGCCGCCCCCTCTTTCAAAATATATTTGGCATAATTTCGTATATCCATATCTTCTCGGTTTTTCACCTTATCAGTACTTCCTAATACTGATCTTTGAAATATATTAAATCTCGCGATCTCATCTTCAAGTTTTTGTCTCATGCCAAGCTCATTGATATCTACCTTATCCAATATCTTTAGAAGCTCCGTTATAAGATCCTCTTCTCTGATATACATATTCTTGCAGTTTCTATCCCTTGCCCTGCTACATGAATAATATATGTACTTTGCGTGCGTGCCGTCTTTAAGCTGTTTCCATTTCTCCTCGGCGGATATTCCACTACCGCAATATCCGCAAGTAAAGAGCTTGGTGAACGCGAATTCTTTATTCTCTCGTTGTATGTGGTCTCGTTTTAATTGCGCTTGAGCTTTCTCGAATAACTCTTGAGTGATAATCGGTTCGTGTTTTCCTTGGTACCAATTACCGCTACCTTTTGGACGTTCAAATATTCCATAGTAAAACGGATTGTCTAATATGCGGTATATGCCACTAAGCGTTAATGGTTTGTTGCCTCTCGTATAGAAGTTAAGTTCAAACTTAAGCCAGTTATATAACTTTCTACCCGAGCATTGTTCATAGGCTACCTTTTCAAACATCTTCTTAATTGTCGGGGATCTAAGCGGATCAATTATTACTTGGCACTTTTTATCCATTCTATTCTGATTCAAATATCCAAGCGGAGCTGGTCCTGCCCATAGTCCCATTTCGCATCTGGTTCTAAGTCCTCTTTTTACATTTACACCTCTATTATCGTTCTCTAGTTTAGCTTGGCTCCCGAGAATCATCAGAAGAAACTTTTCATTCGGGTTATTACTAAACTTCTGTCCGAATGTTCGGATTTCCAAAAGAGCGCCTGAATCCATCAGATCCACTATTTTTCCAAGATCTCCGGCATTTCTACTGATACGATCAGGCGCCCAAGTTAGAATACCGTTATATTTGCCTTCTATTATCTCATCGACAACTTCGTTAAATATTGGTCGCTGACCAGTTTCTTTAGCTGAATGGCTTTCTCGCTTCATACACACCACTTCCAGATTCTCTCTTTCGGCGAGCTGAAGCATCTCTTTTATCTGGGAATCTATGGAAAGCACTTGTCTTTCCTCAGATTCCGTTGATTTACGAGCGTAGAGGCAATATCTGACTTTGGCTGTCTGAGGTTGTATTTGGGCTACCTCATAGCCCTTTGGGGCTGTTATTTTCATATATCTAATGAATGACGCCGACTGCCGAAGGAGTCCAGAGCGTCCCAAGTAGATAACTAGATCCCCGGTTTACTTATGTATACTTGCTAAGTTTCCCAAAATGGGTATAATCAGGGGTATACATATGTCAATCGATAAATCGCAATTCATAACGGTAGCGGAAATGGCCAAGATGCTTGGCGTTACTCGAGCTGCCATAAACAAGCAGATTTCCGAGAAGAAAATGCCTGCTGAAAAAATTGGGCGTAACTACCTTATTCCTAAGACAGCTCTATCAGACGATCTACAAGAACGTATTCGCGAAGGACAAAAAGAAACTACAAAGAATGTGATCGAAAAGAGCCAACATCGCGACCTCGACTTTGAAAAGGAGCTTTGGGCTGCAGCCGACAAACTCCGTGGCAATATTGATGTTTCCGAATATAAGAATATTGTCCTTGGTCTTCTCTTTTTGAAATACATCTCTGACGCTTTTTATAAACGCCGAGAAGAACTTTCGTCTTTTACGCGCGATTCTGAAAACGAAGATTTTTATGTAGAGGATGAAAAGGCCCGCGCGCAGATTCTCGAGACAAAAGACTTCTATAAAAGCGTCGGGATATTTTATGTTCCCGAAAAATCGCGCTGGGAATATCTTCAAACAAAGACGATGCAGTCGGACATCGGACAAGTACTCGATAAAGCAATGGATCTTATTGAAGAGGATAACCAAGCTGAACTTGAGGGCGTTCTTCCAAAAGTTTATACACGCACAACCCTTGACCACGCAGTTCTCGGTGAATTAGTAAATATCTTCTCACGCATATCTTTCAATCATGACTTTGATCGTGAAAAAGATATTCTTGGCCGTATTTACGAATACTTCCTCGGTCAATTTGCCTCATCAGAAGGCAAGCGCGGTGGCGAATTCTTTACACCAAGATCCATTGTTAAGCTTTTGGTAGAAATATTGGAACCTTATGAGAATGCTCGTGTGCTTGATCCTGCATGTGGAAGCGGGGGCATGTTTGTTTCTATGGGTGAATATCTTTATAACCACGGGAAAGATCCGTCCAAGCTTGCTATTAGCGGACAGGAAAGTAATCAAACCACTCTTCGTCTCGCGAAGATGAATCTTGCAATTCGTGGACTGTCCGGAAAGATCGAGCTTGGCAACACTTATTACCAAGACAAATTTCCTCATCTACAGGCAGATTTCGTAATCGCGAATCCTCCGTTTAATGCAGAATGGGAGCCGTCAAAACTTGCAGACAACGATCCTCGCATCACGTTTGGAACTCCGCCAAGTGGTAGCGCCAATTTCATGTGGGTACAACATTTTGCCCATCACCTTGCTCCCAATGGAAACGCCGGGTTTGTAATGCCTAACGGAGCCCTTGCTGTATCCGGCAAAGAAGGAGATATGAGACAGAAGCTTATTGAAGCAGATCTCGTGGATGTAATTATTTCTTGCCCATCAAAGCTTTTCTATAACGTATCTCTCCCGGTATCTCTCTGGTTCTTATCTAAAAACAAAGCTGGCGACCGCTTCCGTAAGCGATCAGGAGAAACATTATTCATTGATGCTCGAGATACATTTGAGCAAATTTCTCGTAAACAGGTTGTTTTTAACGAAGAGCATATTAGAAAAATAGCCGATACTGTCCGAGCCTGGCGTGGCGAACCAGGCACAGAGAAATACGAAGATGTCTCTGGATTCTGCAAATCAGCGACTTCGGAGGAGATAAAAAAGAATGGTTACGTACTTACTCCAGGCAGATATGTTGGGCTTGCAGACACAGAAGATGATGGTGTGTCGTTTGAAGAAAAGATGACTAAGTTGTCAGCCGATCTAAAATCAGCATTCTCAAAAGGTCATGAGTTGGAAAAACAGATCGAAACAAATCTTAAAGAGCTTGGATTTTAAGCATATGCCAAAAACAAAAATTTATAGTGATGCTTGTTGTCACGTTAAAGATGCTCATTTACCAGGCCGCACTGGGAGAGGAAAGGCTGCCTGCGGGATTTTAATTATCGATGAAAAAGGAAATGAAAATGAGATGAGCTTATATTTAGGAGAGATGACGGTTCCAGAAGCAGAGTTTAATGGCTTAATTTTTGCGTTAGAACAGGCCACTGCGATAACTCGTTATGATATCGAAGTGTGGATGGATAGCGAGCTAGTAATCAAATGGATGAAGGGAGAATATCGTCTTAAAAAAGAGCACATAAGACCACTTTTCGATGAGGCCAAGAAAAAAGAGCAAAGATTTAAATCAGTAGAGTATTTTCATCACACGCGAGAGGCGGTAAATGTTAAAAGGGTCGATTCGCTTGCAGAAGCGGAATATAGAAAAAACCAAGGCAAATAATTTTTATATGAGCAAATTACTGGAACAAATAAATACCGCGGAAAGGAAGACTTATTCGATAAAGGATTTTGGTCGGGTTGTTACTGGAAAGACGCCATCAAAAGATCGCCCAGATGAATGGGGAGGTGGGGTTGATTTCATCACACCGACAGACATTAAAACCGATGACAAATTTTATATAAATCACAACCGCAAACTATCTGATGTGGGTGAAGATCGTTTTGAGAGAATGATCGTCCCTCCAAATTCTATTTTAGTTACTTGTATTGGAACTATTGGAAAAGTAATCATGAATAAAGACAAGGCGTTAACAAATCAGCAGATAAATACTGTCGTTGTTGAAAATGAAGGGTTTGATCGTGATTATGCTTTTTATAGAATTTTAAGTCTTGTGCCTCTTATTAAATCATTGGCGATTGGTTCTACAATGCCGATTATTAATAAGTCTGCTTTCGAAGAAATTGAGTTTGAGGCACCAGATCTCCTAACCCAAAATAAAATCTCCTCAATCTTGAGCGCGTATGACGCAAAGATTGAGAATAATAATGGAATTATTAAAAATCTTGAGACGATGGCTCAGACCATTTTTGATGAATGGTTTATAAACTTCCGCTTCCCCGGATATGAGAAAGCAAAGTTTGTTGATAGTGAACTGGGAGAAATTCCGGAAGGGTGGGAGGTATTAAAACTTGGCGATATTTTTGATATTAAATATGGTAGAAATTTGCCAACTTCTCAAATTAGCATCAGGGGAAGTTTTCCAGTTTATGGTGCTGGCGGGGTAATAGGTTTTTATGAAAAGAAAAATGTTGATGAAAAAGTAATTCTGATTACATGTAGAGGCAATGGTAGTGGAACTATTTGGAGAACGAACGGAGAAGGTTTTGTCACAAATAATTCATTTATAATCTTGCCTAGTGATAACTTTAATTATATTAATTTCATATCTACTTATTTTTTGCTTAAAAATAGTAACATTTCTTCTGCATTATCAGGTTCAGCACAACCACAAATAACAATAGATGGCTTAAGTCCTGTCGAAACAGTATTTCCCCAAAGAGAACTCTTAGATGGCTTTCAGCGATCAACAACGGCGATGTTTAATCTGATTGATAAATTACTAGAAGAAAACATTTTTTTAAAGTTGCAGAGAGATCAATTACTAAAAAAGCTTATATAACTACCATGAACTATACTTGTCCATATTGCGGAAGATATACAACAATTACAGATCCTAATAAAGATTCCTGCTGGTATAAAATTAATGTACAAAAACCAACGTTAGGAGATGTTGGATTTAACATTTCGGCAATTACATGTCCAAATGAGGAATGTCACAAACTCGTATTGGTTTCTCAACTAACCAAAGCAAGATGGTGTGCGGGGAGTTGGCAAAAAGGAGATGTATTACAAACATGGAGATTGCTTCCAGAATCTGAAGCAAAAGTTCTTCCAGATTATATTTCCGATCCAATTAAGTCTGATTACTATGAAGCATGTCGTATCCGCGACTTGAGTCCAAAAGCATCCGCTACTCTTGCGCGTCGCTGTCTCCAGGGGATGATCCGAGATTTTTGGAAAATTTCAAAATCACGTTTGAAGGATGAGGTTGATGCACTCGAAGAAAAAGTTGATCAGGATACATGGTCCAGCATCGATGCTGTTCGCAGCGTCGGAAATATTGGCGCTCATATGGAAAAAGATATCAACATTATCGTTGATGTTGAGCCAGAAGAGGCGCAGCTGTTAATCGGTCTAATTGAGCAACTTGTTGATGATTGGTATGTTGACCGCGAGAATCGTCGCACTCGGTCTGAGGCACTCAAAGCGCTTGCTGATGCAAAGAAAAATAAGCCTGTAGGATCACTTGAAACAGAATAATCATGAACCTCTTAAACGAAAACAACTTAACAGAGCAATCTCTCATCGAATGGCTTCAAGGTCAGGGATATGAACATCTCTACGGTCCCTCGATTGCTCCTAACCAACCTAATGCAGAACGCGATGATTTTCGTGGTGTAGTTCTAAAAAACCGTCTATTTTCTGCTGTCCGCCGCTTCAACCCACAACTCCCTGCTGAGCAGGTAGAGCAAGTTGTCAGTGATGTTGCTGGATATCACAATGCCGATCTTACGCTTGGCAATAAAGAAATGTTCTCGCTCGTTACTGAAGGAGTAAAGAAAACATGGCGTAAGGACGGCGAGGAGAAGACTGAGATCGTGAAGCTGATTGATTTCGTGAATGTGGAGGCAAATGATTTTCTCATCGTAAATCAGTTTACTGTCCAAGGTGTTGAGAATGTCTGTCGTCTCGACGGCGTTGTTTTCGTTAACGGCCTTCCGCTTTCTGTGCTTGAACTCAAGAGCCCTGTTCGCGAAGAAGCAACCATCGGTCAGGCATACCGTGATATGGAATATTACAAGAAAGAGATTCCAAAAATCTTTTTCTACAACCAGATTCTTTGCTTGAGCGATCTTACCGAGGCTCGACATGGGACAATTTCTTCATCGTGGGAACGATACGGCACTTGGAAAAGTATTGAGTCCGAGAGTGACGCGCCAAAGGGCGCAAGCGAACTTGAGGTGCTTGCGAAGGGTCTTTTCAATAAGGCGCGCTTCCTAGACATGATTCAAAACTTCACTGTGTTTGAGGCAGACGGTGATGGTGATGCCGTTACATACACCAAAAAGATGGCCTTGTATCACCAGTACTACGGAGTCAATAAAACTATTAATAGCACTGTACGTTCAGTGGAGGGTAAACAGGAGCGAAAGATCGGTGTATTTTGGCATACGCAAGGATCTGGAAAGTCGCTCTCTATGGTTTTTTATGTGAATAAAACTAAGCGTATCCCCGAGCTCAAGAGTCCTGCGTACGTATTCCTTACTGACCGTGAAGATTTGGACGATCAGCTTTTCAAGACATTTAGTCGAACCGGATACAGCACACTCGCCAAGCGGGCCTCGAGTATCAAGGATTTGAAAGACAGACTCTCCCATCTTGGAAGCGAGCTTATTTTTACAACAATTCAAAAATTCCAAGAAGATCCTGACGCGAATAATGTTCTTACTGAGCGTGAAAATATCATTGTGCTTACCGATGAAGCGCACCGCACACAATATAGTATGCTAGCTGGCAATGTACGACAGGCTCTGCCGAACGCGAGCTTTCTGGGCGTGACCGGGACTCCAATATCTCAACGCAATCACGACACGATGCGTGTTTTTGGTGACATCGTAAGCTCATACAAGATTGGTCAGGCAGTAAAGGATAAGGCAACGGTACCAATCTATTACGAAGGACGCCTTGTACCTCTCCACCTTGCCGATAAATTTGTTGATAGTAAGCTCGATGAAATTTTGGGCGAAATTGTAGTCGATGAAAAAGCCAAAGCTCGAAAAGAATGGGCAGTACTTGAGGAAGTGGTCGGCGCGCCAAGTCGTATTGATCAAATATCTAAAGATATCATCACTCATTTCAATAATCGTCCGATTGAAGGCAAGGCAATGGTGGTTACAATGAGTCGTCCTATCGCTGTTGCGATGTATCAGGCAATCAAGAATATTCCAGACGCTCCGGAATGTGCGGTCGTGATTTCTAAGCTGGAAGATTTTCCAGGACAAGTTCAAACCGAGCATGATGTTAAAAAACTCGAGAAGCGATTTAAGAAAGCGAACGACCCACTTCGTTTGGTGATTGTATGTGATATGTGGCTCACGGGATTCGATGTGCCTAATCTACATACAATGTATTTAGATAAACCCCTTAAAAACCATGGGCTCATGCAAGCTATTGCTCGTGTGAACCGCGTCTATAAAGACAAGCCAGGCGGCTTAATTGTGGACTATATAGGTGTTGCCGAAAACCTTAAAAAAGCTCTTGCTATATACGACTCTGACGTGCAGAAGGAAGCCATGATTCCACTTGATGAGGTTATTAGCGAAATGAACAAGCTCTATCGAGAGACTTCGCTTTATTTCTCAGATATAAATTTTACCGGATGGAGACAGAAGAAAGGTATTGAACTAGTCCAGCTTTTCCAATCAGCAATGAACGAAGTTATTTCCAGAGATAGTCGACTTTCTGATGACCGAAAGATGGCGTATATGGGTGCGGTCTCAAAACTTTCTAAACTACATGCGCTGGTCATGCCAGCCGAAGAAGCAATGAAAATTGCTTCGGATGTACAGTTCTTCCAATCAATCCGCGAGGCAATCAACAAACAGACCATGGTGCCGCACATTATTTTCCCTGAAGCCAAAGAAAGTGCCATTCGCAGCCTCATTCAAGATGCGGTTCAAGCAGAAGGTGTGATCGATCTTTTTACCAAAGAAGGCGAAGAGAAAAAGAGCATCTCAATCTTTGATGATCGGTTTGCGGAGGAAATACGAAAGGTTAAGTATCAGAATCTTGCTATTGATACGGTCCGTAAAATGTTAGATCAGGAAATTAAAGCCCGGTCTCGTACTAACAAAGCCCGATACGAAACAATGCTTACACTTCTCAGCGATCTCATTGAGAAGTATGAAAATAATGTTATTAGCTCAGCAGAAATTATTAAACATCTACTCGAGATTGCTGATGAAATAAAAAAACTAGATGAAGAGATCAAGGAGCTTGGGCTTTCCGAAGAAGAAATCGTCTTTTACGATACGCTAGCAGGCGACCCCGACCTTAATAAAGCGGGTATTGATATAAAAGAATTTGTTAAAGATTTAACGAAGCGTATTCGTCGTGACTTGACGATTGACTGGACAAATAACGAAACAATTAAGGCACGTATTCGCCAGAACGTAAGATTGCTCTTACTTCAAAAAGGTTTTGTCGAAAAAATACAGACAGAACGGCTGATAGAGTCGATATATCAGGAGACGGTGAGAGTGTATCGGGAATATTCGCCAGTACCAGCATAAGCTACATTATTTTTGATAAATGGAAACTGCACCATATTCAATTTATATAAATCACCGACCATTCCGAATCGCATTTCTTCTGGGTCCGTCTACAAATATGGCTTGGATAGATGCGGTTATTAAATTTAATCGGGAAAAATGGGGAGGAAGATTTAATCCTATTGTCCTTACGGATGGAGCAATAATCACAGATGATTGGTGGAAATTTTTGAGAGGATACGACCCTGACATTATTTGCTCAACAGTTCCACTCACTGATGAATTGCGGAAAAAGATACATGTTTTTCTGTCACCTCTTCGTGTCGAGGAGTTACAACCTGATCAGGTATATATTCGAGTTGATGATTATCCAATTACGATAATGCCCACAGGCAGAAATGTCTCAAAAATTGGTTTTCCACACTTCGATGAAAAGAATAACTTAATTCTGTTTGAAGTTGATGACACGACACCACAGATCATTAAGAGTTTCCTTGATCGTAACTTTGGTTTGCTTGAACAGGGGCAGATAATGTCTTATCACCTTAAAAAAGCACTCGAGACATGCGAGATCAAAAGATACAAAGTGGTCAGCGAAGAAACTCTCAATGATGCTCTTTTAGATCTTGGGGAATGGCGTACTCGGGCAGTATTTCCATCTCAAATCTGCGCCTTGCCGAATTCCATGAAGGAGTCGCATCATGCTTATAACAATGAGGGATTCGAAGTTATTATAGGAGATAGTACAAGCGAGATGGTTCGCTTTTGGAATAGGACACTAGAAATGAGTGCGTGGTTGCGTACCGGCATAACTAATTTGTGGCTTCCTATCGAACTTGCAAGGAGCAAAACGCTTAATCCTGGATTGGGTAAATTCATCAATCGTTATACAGAAAGTTCTGCCAACGATCATAATCGGCAAGCGCACTTTACCTCATTTACCCTCGATCAGGTTGAAGTTCAGACGGTTGCAGATTCTTTTCAAGCGACCATTTGGCATCCGAGATGTGTAACAAGATTCACGGCACACCCAATGCCCGATTATAAATCTCAAGGGTCGTATTTTTTTCTTAGGCAGGGACTAGATTTTCATCGTGTATACTCAAATGAAGAATACCTTGTTCTCGATGAGCCAGACTTAGAACAAGGGGTTATGGGTGGAGAGAATTGGTTTACCGACCTATATATCCAGTACAGACCTGAACGTTTCAAAAATATTATAGGGATGGATTATTGGTGGCAACTCCCCAAGCGAAACAGTTTGTTGAGGGACCTTCAATTTTTCAATAAGCCAGCGCGAATTAATGAGCACGGTATGTTTAGCGTGTTGATGAGGCGCAGAACTAACATAATCGTCGGTCCAGAGGATGGAACATTAGTAGTAAAGATACCTGAAGACAGCTCAGTATTTCACGCCTTAATTTGTGGCGAGGGTTTTGACTGCATTGACCGTGGAGATAGAGAGAGGTTTTTATCTCGCCCCTTTTATCATCTGCGACGCTCAGATAAGGGAATGTATCTTTCCGGCGTTCTTGGTCTCTTCCCAGATCTTCTTAATGCCCATCGACTTTTTGAAGAGAGATTTTGGCGGAATCTTTTTGAACGAATGGCCAACCACAATCCCGAAAAGGACGATCGAGTACAACAAGAACTTTTAAGCAAACTGAGTAAAAAGATTGACTCAGGATTGGACTTCAAAAACGATCGAGCGAAAGAGTGGCTAGCTCATAATGTTTTCAACATTGCGAAAAAATATAGTAAGGAAGAAATTGATCTCGATTATGAGACCATGCGCAGTCTTGCCAAAGAAGAGACTGATAAATACAACGAAAAACCTTCAGGGCAAACCATTGATTTTAGTAAGGATGATTTCAGGGACAAGCTCTCAGATCTTGTAGAAATGAACATTCTGCAGTTAGGAATTAAACCTCGGTGTCCAAAATGTGGGTATCGAATTTGGTATCGGATTGATGATGCAAGACAAGAAATAACTTGTCGTGGTTGCGGATACGAGTTTGCCGTGCCTGCTGAATCAAAATGGTTTTATCGACTAAATAGTCTTATGCGGGCGGCTGTATCTCTGCACGGCACCGTCCCACTTCTTATCACTCTTGGGCAATTGATGGGCGATTCTCGATCTTCCGCAATGTTTATGCCTAGCCTTGAACTTTTGCAAAAAGAAGAAAGCGAGAGCAGAAAAATGACAATTTATGGAGAGCTTGATTTGGTCTGTATTAAGGATGGTAAATTTATCATTGGAGAGATAAAACAGTCAGTTGGATTATTTGGACCTGATGATTTTAAACGAATGAAAGATGTTGCCAGAATGATTCGTCCTGATGAAATCATATTTTCATCTTTAGACAGGAAACCGAATGCTTTTGTAACAGAGAATATTGAAAAACTAAAAACTGAATTGGCAGATTTAGAGATAAGCGTTGAATGGTATCCAATTAATTATTGGGCATTTGAACCCCATCCTGTTAGATAGTATTTATTATTTTTCCATATATTTTTCCTTAAACAAACACACAGAGGAACAACTATAACTTCGCAAGTATCTGTTATTAAGCTAAGGCATCGGCATAGGTTTTTCATCAGCGCCCGCCTTCTCCTTCTTTTTCTGTTTCTGCCAATCTCTAATATAACCTTCGTAACCCGGTAATTCGTCATCTTTTATGGGAGTGCCGTCTGGTTTGTTTGGTATTTCTCCACCAAACATTGTTAGGTCTTTCTTCAACTCCAGCACTTTTTGGTAATAATTTTCTTTATAATCATCCAAAATATCTTCCATTGTCTTCTGCTTAACTACTGGTGGCATGTCTTTTTTGTAGAAGAAAGCCACATTGCTTGGTGGTTTCGACTTATACCTTTGATCATTGTGGTCCAACAAATATTTAATTGCCGTCATGTCTTTCTCTTTCACTCTAAGCATAAGAGCGTGTTCGGCTATATCGCAGTTATTTTCTCTGCCGTGTCGTAAGGCTTGATTCGCAAGTTTCCGGAATTTTTTATCAGATTCTATCCATCGATAGTATGTTGATCTGTTGATTCCTATTTTTAGGCAAGACAAAAACACATTCCCGTTTTTCTCGAGTTCCTTGAGGAGCTTATTTTTTGTCTTATCATCAATCATATTAATTGACCTTTATTGGCTTCTTGCCTGTTTCTTGTTATAACGCCATTTTTCTGTTACTTTATGAGGGCTGTAATGGCGGAGGATCGAGTAAAAACGAATAAACGAACGCCGGTAGTCGTAGTAATGGGGCATGTTGACCATGGAAAGACGAGTCTCTTGGACTACATTAGAAAGACTAGAGTCGCCGGCAAAGAAGCGGGCGGAATTACACAATCCATCGGCGCTTACGAGATAGAACACGAAGGGCAGAAAATAACATTCATAGACACGCCCGGACACGAAGCCTTCAAAGCAATGAGGACGCGCGGCGCGACAATCGCGGACATTGCGGTTCTCGTCGTGGCGGCGGACGAAGGCCCGAAGCCGCAGACGCAGGAGTCGGTGAAAATACTTGAGGAATCAAAAACACCTTACGTTGTTGCCATAACAAAAGTTGATTCGCCGCGCGCCGACGTGCAAAAAGTCCAGAACGATTTGATGAATATCGGCGTTTATTTGGAAGGATACGGCGGGAGCGTCAGCTGGCAAGGGGTTTCTTCAAAAACGGGCGAGGGAGTATCGGAACTTTTAGATTTAATTCTCCTTCTTGCGGACGTATCGGATTTGACTTATGACCCCGAAGCGCGCGCTTCGGGATTCGTTATTGAAGCAAAAAAAGACAACCGCCGAGGGATTGTGGCTTCGCTCATATTAAAAAACGGAACGCTAAAAGCGGGACAAAACATTGTGACTTCCACTACTCAGGGAAAAATAAAAATGTTGGAAGATTTCGCGGGTAAGGGAGCGAAGGAACTGCGGCCCTCCGCTCCGGCGCTCGTTGTCGGATTTGAAGACATTCCTTCGGCCGGAGAGGAATTTGAAGCGGCGGAAGTGTCTCTCGTTCTTTTGGAAGCGAAAAAAAATGGAGGCCAAGTGACAAGGAAAGAAGGAACGATTCCAGCGATTCTCAAGGCGGATGTCATGGGTTCGCTTGAGGTCTTAAAAGACATTCTCTCGGAAAAAATAAAACTGGTGGAGTCTTCGGCGGGAGATATAACGGACGGGGATGTTAAATTGGCGATTGCCACAAAGGCCGTAATCATCGTATTCCGCACGAAATTCAACAGTAGATCGGTTGAAATGTTCGCGAAGAACAATGACGTAAAGGTATTTTCTTCGGATGTGATATACGAGCTTGTAAAATCAATAGAAGAATATATTGAAGAAATATCCGAACCGGAAGTTGCCGGAAGAATGGAAGTGCTTGCCATATTCGGCAAAAAAGACGACAGACAGGTAATCGGGGGAAAAGTGCTTGAAGGAACGATAAAAACTGGACGAAAAGTGGAAATAAGGAGGAAAGGCATGCTCGTGGACGACGGGAAGATAATAAACCTACAGTCGGGGAAGCGGGATGTTAAAGAAGTGGAAACGCCGAATGAATGCGGCATATTAATAGATTCAGTCGCTTCCATAAAAGTAGGAGATGAACTTTCGCAAGCAACAATTAAATAGTCTTATACGGAACGAAGCGGCGAAAGCGATTCAGAGAGAGGTGGAGTTTCCCGCGGGAACGCTTGTCTCTATCACGCGGGTGGAGGTTTCAGACGATTTGGGCTACGCGAACGTGTTTGTCTCCGTTATTCCCTTAGAAAAGAAAAACGGAGCGCTCAAAGCGCTCAATGCCAGAAGAGCCGCAATTCAAACGATTCTTTTTAAAAAAATAAAAATTCTATCTTTGCCTAGAATCCGTTTTAATTACGACCCGGGACCGGAAAAAGCGGCAAATATTGAGCGTATCTCGCTTGGTGGAAAATAGGCACGGTGATTGCTAGAATCAGTTTGGCGTAACGCTGGTCGGCCTGGTAGTCAAGTGGTAAGACAGAGCTCTGCAAAAGCTCGATACGCGAGTTCGATTCTCGCCCAGGCCTCAAGAGGCGGAACGCGAGTTTCCTTTTCCCGTCAAAGCTATGGCGGGCAGGAATTCTCGCCCAGACCTCAAGGCCCGGATGGCGGAACGGTATACGCGCACGACTTAAAATCGTGTGAGGCAACTCTTGTGGGTCCGAGTCCCACTCCGGGCACCAGAATGAAAGAAATGCATATTATCGTTCAGGATTTAGATACGGTTTACCTTGATTACGGGGAAGGCAAGGTTTTTTTGTTTCTTCACGGGTGGGGGATGAATGCTTCAGCGTTTAAAGATTTAATGGAGCAATTCAGAGATAGAAGATGCGTGGCTCTTTCTCTGCCCGGATTTGGCGGAAGCGAAAAACCGAAAACACCGTGGAAAGTCGCCGATTACGCCGAATTCGTTCGTCAGTTTCTCATGAGACTCGGAATAAATGAAACAGAAGCGCTCATCGCGCATTCATTCGGGGGGCGAGTGGCCATCAAAGGAGTGGCTTCCGGAGTTCTGAATCCTAAAAAAATGATTCTTATCGCTTCAGCGGGAGTGGCAAAAAAGTCATTAAAAGCGCGGATGCTTGGGACAATAGCGAAAATTACCAGAATTTTTTTCACTATTTGGCCGTTGTCTCTTTTGAAGAACCGCTTGAGACGAGCCGTGGGAAGCAGGGACTATCTAAATGCAGGAGAAATGAAAGAAACGTTTGTTAAGGCGATTAATGAGAATCTTCTTTATGATGCCCAAAAGATATCCATTCCCACTCTTTTAATATGGGGAGATAAAGATGCGGAAACGCCCCTTAGCGAGGCTTATAGATTAAGCGGCGCCATTCGCGGTTCTAAGCTGGAAATTTTTTCGGGAGCGGGTCATTTTGTTTTTAAAGAAAGACCGAACGAAGTCATTGAAGCAATAAACGAATTTTTATGATCAAACGTTTTTTATCTCGGTATCATCCTCGTTATATTCATTCGCTCGTTTACATGCTTCAAGCGACCGAATATCAAATCGGCGAATATTTTTCGTGGTTGAAACGAGTAACAGACTTTCGCCACGTTGAGAAAAGAAAGAAGCTTGTTAAGACGTTAAAAGCAAAAATACTTCTGGTTTTTGGGTGGATTCTTGGGAATACGATTGTTCTCTTTGCCATTTTCTTTGCCGTTTTCTCTTTGACAATATATGGATATGTTTTTGCCTTAGCTTTGATTGTTCTTGCTCCTTATATTCTCGCTTACGGCTTGGCGCTCGCAATTATTATTGGGCGTTTTGTCCAAAAGCCGATTGAGAGGGCGATTATTAATCAAGCTAAAAAGATATTATCCGAACATAAAGGATATAGGGTCGCTATTGCGGGGAGTTTTGGAAAAACCTCAATGCGGGAAATTCTTAAAACTGTTTTATCGGAAGGGAAGAAAGTAGCCGTTCCGCCTCATAACCACAACACACCCCTTGGCATTGCTAAATTCATAAAAGACTTAAGAGGAGATGAAGAGATATTGATTTTTGAACTCGGCGAATACTATCCAGAAGACGTGCGAAAATTGTGCGAGCTTACCCAGCCCGATTTGGGAGTCATTACGGGGGTAAACGAGGCACATTTAGAGAAATTTAAAACGTTAGACAGAACGGCCCGGACGATTTTTGAACTTGCCGATTTCTTGGAGAGGAAACCGACTTACGTTAACGGTGAAAATGAAATTGCGCGAAAATACGCGCGCGCGGGTCACGTAATTTATGACCGCAACGGTGTCTCAGACATTAAAGTTACAGACGCCAAAACCGATTTGTCGGGGACGTCGTTTACACTCATGATTGACAGCAAGGAACAAGATTTTCGATCTTCGCTTTTTGGTCTTCATCAAATCGGACCGCTCGTAGTTTCAATCGCCATCGCTCGCAAGATTGGGCTAACCATCTCGCAAATTAAGGAAGGAATTTCAAAGACCAAGCCCTTCTCGCATCGTTTAGAGCCAACCGTAAGCGAAGACGGAGTCGTAACGCTTGATGATAGCTACAACGGAAGTCCCGATGGAGTAAGAGCGGTTATCAGTTTTTTGGCGTCTATTAAAACCAACGGCAAGCGATTTTACGTGACTCCCGGGCTGGTGGAAATGGGTGAACGAACTAGAGAAATTCATCGCGAGATTGGCAGAGAACTTGTAGCGGCCGGTGTTGAAAAAGTTGTCCTTATCAAAAACTCCGTAACGCCTTATATTGAAGAAGGACTAAAAGAAAATCGGTATAAAGGCGAGATAATATGGTTTTCCGACGCTCTAAGCGCTTTTGCGGTCTTACCCCAAATGACCGCGAAGGGAGACATTGTTTTGCTTCAAAACGACTGGCCAGACCAATATGCATAATAAAAAAACAATCGCGGTTATATTTGGCGGAAAAAGCGCCGAGCATGACGTGTCCATAATCACGGCGCACATCCCGATTATTCAGTCGCTTCTTGCGATGAGGGGATATGACGTTTTTCCGGTTTACATCGCAAAAGACGGCTCATGGTATTCGGAGCAGGGGATGAATGACTTGGCTTATTTCAAGAGAGCGGATTTTGAAGAAGATTTGAAAAGAGCCAAAAAATTAAGACTGGTTTTTGATGGAGGATTAAAAATCATCAGACCGGGTTTGATGCCGAAAATCGCGTCAATTGACATGGTTTTCCCCGCTATGCACGGCACGTTTGGCGAGGACGGAAGCTTAATGGGGCTGCTTCGGATGGCGAACGTTCCTTTCGTCGGTTGTGATTTATTTGCTTCGGCTGTTGCGATGGATAAAGTCTTTACGAAACAAATTATCGCGGCGGAAAATGTCCCGATTGTTCCTTATGTTTGGTTTAGCAAACGCGATTGGGGAATCAATAAGGACGCGTGGATTGAAAGAATCAAAAAATTGAATTGGCCATTGTTCGTAAAACCGCCGCATTTGGGTTCATCAATCGGAATGGCAAAAGTTAAAAGAGAAGAAGACTTGGAAAATGCCATTGAAGTGGCGTTTCACTATGACGATAAGGTTTTAGTTGAAGAGAGCGTAGAAAATCTAATTGAGGTTACGCTCCCAATTATGGGAAACAATGAGTTGCAGCTGGCTGCCATTGAGCGGCCTCTTAACAAAACGGAGTTCTTTGACTTTAGCGAAAAGTATCTGTCGGGTGGAAAGAAAAGCGGCGGCGCGAACAGCGCTTACAGTGAAATTCCCGCAAAAATCGCGCCGGAAATCGCGCGAGAAGTGGAAGAATTTGGAAAGAAGACTTACAAGGCGCTTGGGTGTTCTGGTACCGCGCGAATAGATTTTTTGATTGACGGACAGACCAAGAAAGTCTTTGTGAATGAAGTAAATACCTTACCGGGCAGTCTATATCATCACAATTGGAAAAAAGTTGGAGTATCCAATATGGAGCTGGTTCAAAAACTCATTGCGCTTGCTGAAGAAAAATTCGCAAGTGAACAAAAACTGACCCGAACCTTCAAGTCCGATATTTTGAATAAGGTGGGAGGGGGCAAGAAGGGAGAAGACTAGTCTTCTCCGCGGACTTTCAGCTTCCTTGTTTTACCTTTCGCAATCTTTGGGAGGCGGATGCGCAAAACGCCGTTTTTGAATTCAGCCTTCGCTTTGTCGGGGTCTATTTCCTGCGGAAGAATAATGGATCTGGAGAACTTTCCCCAATAACACTCCTGATAAAGATAATTTTCATCTGATACTTCGCTTCCGCGTCTTCTCTCGCCGCGGATGGTAACCGACTCGCTCGTAATATCAATATCTATATCGTTTGGTTCAACACCGGCGACAGTTGATTCAACGACGATGTCGTCATCCGTTTGATAGACATCTATTGTAAGCTGACCTTCACTTTCCTCCGGGAGGAGTGCGAATTTGTTTTCCACATTTTTCATAGTAATACGCCTTTATTCTATCAAATTCATAAAATAATATGAAGGCGATAAAGACAAGAAAAATCGTTGGATAAAATTCCGGACCGAAACCAAGCACCAAAAGGTTGAAAATTACGTGGATGACGGACGCGACAATAAATCCCAAAAAAAGTTTCTTTTTGGCCCAAAGATATCCTAAGAGACCCGATGAAAGAGCGTGCATAAGAGTCGCGCCAATGAAACGGAGAATAGAAAGGCCGATGAACTCTTCAGTCGTTCTCGCGTTCATTAAGAAGAAGAAATTCTCGGCAACGGCAAAACCGAGCGCGGCGGTGATCATGTAAACCATTCTGTCTATCGGCTCATCAAAGAAGCGGCTGCGGCTGATGAAGATGAAAACGGTGAGGAACTTAATAAGTTCTTCCACAATGGCGTTCACGCCGATTGATAAAATAGAATACTCGGCTATGCCTAAGGCGGGGGCATAAATGGAAAAAAGTTTTTCCAGACCGGCGGCGGCGAGCGCCGAAATGATTCCAAAGACAAAAGCCTTTGTAATGACAGTTTTTGGTTCGGGATTTTTCTTGTCTTCAAGCAAGAAGAATACAAGCCAAACCGCGCTTAAAAGAAAGCCTAGAAATATGGAAGCGGGTAAAAGATAATCAGTTATCGCCAATTTTCAATCATAAGAAATTCTTTAGAGCGAACCTTTTTAGGAAGTTCCTGATAAATTGCTTCAGTTACAAAAGGCATAAAGGGATGAAGCATTTTAAGCGAGCCAAACAGAATAGTGACAAGCGTTTCTCTTACCGCGATAGCATCGCGCTCGTCAGCGGATTTGAGACGGGGCTTTGCTTCTTCAATCACCTTGTCGGCAAAGGTGTGCCAAAAGTAATGATAAGCGACTTCGGCCGCGTGATTAAAGTCAAAACTTTCAATAAGACGCGCCACCTTCTCTTTAGCCGATTCCATATCGTGAATATTTTTACGGTCGCGAACGGTAAATTTCGGTTTAACATCCGATTTTGCGTAATCCATTAAAACAAAACGGGCGGCATTCCAAATTTTAGTCGTGAAGTTGCGGTATCCCCGGATTTTATCATCGGAGATTACGGGGTCATTTCCGGCGGCATTGCCCACGATGAGCGACATTCGGAGAGCGTCCGTTCCATAAACTTCGGCAACTTCAAGCGGATTTATGACATTTCCTTTTGACTTGGACATTTTTTGTCGATCCTTATCGCGAACGAGGCCGTGAAGATAAACGGTCTTAAAGGGTATTTTGCCAGTGCGGTAAATCCCAAACATAATCATTCGCATTACCCAGAAAGGGAGAATATCCCAGCCGGTTTCCATCACGTTTGTTGGGTAGAATCTTTTAAAGTCGCCGGTCTTGGTTGTCATAAGCGTGGCAAACGGCCATTGGCCCGATGAAAACCATGTATCAAAAACATCTTCTTCGGCTTTTAAATTTTTTGAACCGCAGTGAGGGCATTTTTCAGGGCGTGAATCACTTACGACAATGTCGCCTTTGTCGCAGTACCAGACGGGAATTCTTATTCCCCAAACAATCTGGCGGGAAATATTCCAATCACGGAGATTCGTAAGCCAATGTATAAGTATTTTTCCGAAACGCGAAGGAACAATCTTAATTTGCTTTGACTTTACGGATTTTAAAGCGAGATCGCGCAGGGACGAACCACCTTTTTTAGATTTCTCGGTCATTTTTACAAACCATTGCATCATAACGCGGGGTTCAATAATCGTTCCGCATTTGTAACAAACGGCAACTTGGTGGGAATAATCTTCTTCTTTCAGGAGGTTGTCTCCTAGAAGTTTAAGCGATTTTTCTCGGGCATCTTTTACTTTTAATCCGGCGAGTTCAGCCCCTGCCTCGTCGGTTAATTTCCCGTATTGGTCAATGACGGAAATGGGCTCCGAGGGAATATCGTTTTGATGATTCATCCAGATAACAAAATCAGCGGAATCGTGATAGGGAGTGATTTTTAAAGCACCCGTTCCAAACGCGGGATCAACGGAAGCATCCGATATAACGGGAATAGATTTTTTAGTAAGGGGATTCAAAACGTTTTTTCCCACAAAAAATTTCCAACGGGACTTGGGATGAACGGCAATAGCCACGTCAGCTGGAATGGTTTCTGGACGAACGGTCGCCACCTCAATAAAACCATCGCTGTTTTGTAAAGGATATCTAATATAATAGAGCTTGTCAGCGCGGTCTTCGTGCTTGATCTCCAAATCGGATAGAGTTGTCTGATGTTTCACGCACCAATTGACTGGACGTTTGGCGCGGTAAATCAAACCGTCTTCGTAAAGTTGTTTGAAGGTTTCGTAGACAACACTTTTTACGTCTTCATCAAGAGTGAATTTTTCTCTTGACCAGTCGCAACTGGCGCCGAGCTGTCGAAGCTGGCTCTCCATATATTGCTTGTTAGCGAGGGTAAATTTCTTTATTTCATTGTAAAGATCGCTTTTCGGGATTTCCCAGAAAGAACGACCTTCTTTCTCCAGCTTTTTGTTATAGACAACTTGAGTTTCAAAACCAGCATGATCGGCTCCCGGGAGCCAAAGAGCTTTTCGGCCGCGCATGCGGTAGTAACGGGTCATAATGTCCTCAAGAGTCACAAAAAGAGCATGACCGATATGTAAAGAGCCGTTCGCGTTCGGTGGAGGCATAATAATCGTGAAAGGCTTGCCTAAACCTGAAAGATTATCCGGATTGAAAAAGCCGGATTTTTCCCAGCTTTCATAAATCTTGCCTTCGGCTGCATTATGGTCAAACCGCGTCTCCATTTGTTTGATTTTGCTTTATTTGTCTTTAGGTCGCAAGGTTACCGTCAGCCGCGAGTTTTCGCTTAATGCCTTGCAGGTTCTCAATGTAACTTGAAGCGGCAATCATCGCGGCATTATCAGCGCTCCATTTTTTGTCGGACGCAAGGAAACGAAGGCATCGCATCTTAGCTGCGCGCGCGAATTCTTTGCGTAATAATTTGTTTGCCGAAACGCCTCCCGAAATGGTTACCGAACGCGCGCCGAACTTTTCTACAGCTTTAAACGATTTGATAACCAGGCAATCCACAATCGCTTTCTCATAACTTGCGGCAATGTCGGCCTGGAAACCTTCGGCTAAATTTCGAGACTTACCAGCGATAACTTTTCTGTTAATATCTGCCCAGTTCGCTTTATTGCTCTCTTTTAGTTTGTAAAGAAGAGAAGTTTTGAGTCCCGCGAAACTAAAGTCAAAATTTTTTTGACCGAGCATCGGACGAGGGAAGTCAAAGGAATCGGCATTACCTTTTAATGCAATACGCTCAAGCTCCGGTCCTCCCGGGTAGGGAAGGCCCAAAAGACGCGCTCCTTTGTCAAAAGCTTCGCCGGCGGCGTCGTCTCTCGTTTCGCCGATTTTTTTAACACTATCCAGACTTTTAAGCAGAAAAAGAATGGTATGTCCTCCGGAAACTACGAGAGAAACCATTGGGAATAAACTTTTGAAATTCTTGGGATTTTCCAATAGGAAACTATACAGATGTCCCATTATGTGATTTGCGGCGAAAATACTCTTGCCGGTTTTTTCACCAAGAGCGCGGGCAAACTCAATGCCTGTCCAGAGAGCCGGTTCTAAACCGGGCCCTACGGTAACGGCAATGAAATTCACCTTCTTAAATTCGGAAAGACGTTCAAATTTTTTAAGTATCAAAGGCAAAGCTTTTGCATGTTCTCTTTTCGCAATATTTGGCACTACGCCTCCAAACTCTTTGTGAATGTCAATTTGCGACAAAACCGCGCTTTTAACAATTCGGAAACGGGGGTTTCGTAATCCGCCGCGCGCTTCAAGAAGCGCCATAGCCGTTTCATCACAGCTTGTTTCTATGGATAAAATTAAGCCCATATAAGGCAATAATCGTCCTAAATGCAGCCGAAATCAATTTTCTTGACGGGACACTGGAAACGCATAACATTTAGATAAAATGGCGAGTAAAAGGGTATATATGGATTATGCGGCGACGACGCCGGTTGATTTTGATGTCCTTAGGGACATGGCGCCGTATTTTTCCACAAGTTTTGGTAATCCGTCGTCGGTCCATCGTTTTGGCGAAGAGGCGCAAGAGGGGGTGGTGAAAGCGAGGCAACGAGTAGCCGAGTTTTTGGGATGCAATCCCTCGGAGATTCTTTTTACGAGCGGGGCGACCGAAGGAAATAACACTGCTATAAAAGGAATCGCGATGTTTCGGAAAATATGGGAAAGGCTTAAAGGAAAGCCTCACATAATTGTAAGCGAAATAGAACACGACTGCGTGCTTGAATCGGCAAAGAGAGTCGCGAGAGACGGACTTGCCGAAGTTTCATTCGCGCCTGTAGGGGAAGACGGCCGGGTAAGCGTGAGGAATATAGAAAGCTTAGTTCGGCCTGAAACAGCGCTGGTATCCGTAATGTATGCGAATAACGAAACGGGGGCGATACAGCCAATTCAGGAAATCGGGAGGATGCTTGGAGAATTAAACGCTACGGGTCGCAATAAGATTTATTTCCATTCAGATTCCGCCCAAGCGGCAAATTATTTGGATTGTAACGTGGAAAGACTCGGGGTGGACTTGCTTACCATTTCTGCCCACAAGATATACGGGCCGAAAGGCATCGGCGCGCTTTATGTCAAGAAAGGCACGCCTCTTGCGAAATTCATGGACGGCGGAGAACAGGAGTATGGGCTTAGAGCAGGAACGCATAATGTCCCTGGGATTGTCGGTTTTGGCAGCGCCGTGGCGAGGATTGAGGAATACGCTGCAAAAAACGAAGAAATTAAGGAACTTCGGGACAAGCTGATTGACGGGTTGCTCATTGCCGTGCCGCGATCGGCTTTGAACGGTTCGCGAGAGAACAGATTGCCGAATAACGCGAATTTGAAGTTTGAAGGGGCGGAAGGGGAGGCTATACTTGTGATGTTAAGCGACGCCGGAGTTTCGGTTTCAACCGGTTCAGCTTGCGCGGCAAAATCTCTCTCTCCTTCGCATGTTTTGAAAGCGATGGGAATGAGTGATCTTGACGCGCATAGTTCCATAAGGTTTTCTTTGGGTCGAGGGACAACAAAAGAAGACGTGGATTATGTAATATCCATAATGCCAGAAATTATTGAAAAACTTAGGAATGTAAGCGGAAGCATCGGAGAGCCGGAAAAATCGGCCGAGGCGAATACGTTTTATAGCGACGATGTTCTAGACAGAGGTGGATTACCCGCGGACCTCGGTTGCGAGAAAAACAGAAAAACGGGGGAGATAAAGGAATAAGAAAAAGAGGAATAAATACAAATCATGTATTCAAAAGAGGTAATGGAACATTTTCAGAATCCCAGGAACATGGGAGCCTTAAAGGATGCTCATGCAGTCGGCAATGTCGGCAATCCTGTTTGCGGGGACATGATGAAAATATATTTGAAGATTTCGGGCGGGATAATTCGAGACATCGGATTTGAAACACTCGGGTGCGTTGCGGCAATCGCCACATCGTCAATGATAACCGAGCTTGCAAAAGGAAAGACTTTGGAAGAAGCGGAAAAAATTGAATTTAAAGACGTAGAACGTGCTTTGGGATCACTTCCGCCCATTAAAATGCATTGCGCCGATCTTTCGGTCCAGGCGCTTAGAAAAGCAATAAAAGAATATCAGGAGGCGGGTCATAATTAGACAGAATGAGGGATTTTTTGATAGGTTAGATTGGTTGTAATGGCCCCATCGTCTAGCGGTTAGGACACCAGGTTTTCATCCTGGTAACCGGGGTTCGACTCCCCGTGGGGCTGCGTCACATAATGCAAAGATTTTTCGAGATATTGCCGGGAGCGCTTGCGTGGGCAACCATAACCGCAATGTTTTTTGTTTCGTGGCTTTTCCCCGTGCAGACGGCGATTTTTATCATACTTTTTGACATTTATTTCCTTCTCCGAACGATCCACTTTGCCCTGCATCTCACCTTTGGGTATAAGGAAATGAAAAAGACTCGCAAGATCAATTGGTTGGAACAAATAAAAGAATTACCAGAGCGAAACGGGAAAAGATGGAACGACATGTATCATCTCGTGATATTTCCGATGTATAAGGAATCGTTAGCGGTCGTTAAAGAAAGTTTCGATTCGCTTCTGAAAACAAATTATCCTCTTGACCGTTTTATCGTTGTTCTCTCGGGAGAAGAAAGGGCGGGCGAGGAGACAAAGGAGTTAATAAATGGAATAAAAGAAGAATACGACGGGAAGTTTTTCAGGCTTTTGACGACAATACATCCAAGCGGACTACCGAACGAGATACCCGGCAAGGGCTCCAATGAAACTTGGGCGGCAAGAGAAGTTAAGAGGGAAATAATAGATAAAGAGAATATTCCTTATGAAAATATTCTTGTTTCCACTTTTGACGTGGATACGCAAGTCTATCCCGATTATTTTGGTCGGCTGACCCACGCGTATTTCACGGCAGAATACCCCGACAGAAGCAGTTACCAGCCGGTGGTCTTTTTTACGAATAATATTTACGAGGCACCGGTATTCGCGCGGATAGTGGCTTTTTCGACCACATTTTGGAACATAATGAGCCAGGTTCGTCCGGAAAAACTTATAACTTTTTCGTCCCATTCAATGCCTTTCAAAGCGCTTGTGGAAATTGGTTTTTGGATGACGAACCACGTCTCGGAAGACTCTCTCATCTTTTGGCAGTGTTTTTTGCATTATAACGGCGACTGGCGAACCGTGCCTTTGAACTATCCCGTTTCAATGGATGCAAACGTGGCGCCGACTTTTTGGCGGACGATGAAAAACGTCTACAAACAACAAAGAAGATGGGCGTGGGGCTGCGAAAATATTCCTTACATATTTGAAGGCTTCATCCGAAACAAAAAAATATCTATCCGGCAGAAAATATATTGGGTATATCAGCATCTGGATATTTACTGGGGGTGGGCGACAAACGCGCTAATTATCCTTTTACTCGGCCGGCTGCCGCTCTTGTTAGGGGGTGAAAGCTTTAACACTACGATTCTCTCTTATCGATTGCCGCAGCTTACAAGCGATTTTATGAACATAGCGGTGATAGGCACCATCACTTCGGCAATAGTTTCAATGATCCTCTTGCCGCCAAAACCGGAATGGTTCAAGTGGTATCATTATTTTTTATTTATCGTGCAATGGGTTCTTCTGCCGATAAATCTCATAGTGTTCAGTTCAATCCCGGGACTTGATTCTCAAACAAGAATGATGCTCGGCGGGAAATTCCGACTCGGGTTTTGGGTTACGCCAAAAGCGAGAAGAGGGGAAGATTTAAGAGAATAGAGCCAATTTTGTATAATTGTTGTAAATGAACAACAAGAAGGTTCTTATAATAGGCGGAGTAATTATTTTCGTCTTTCTCATTGCGGTCGGCGTTCTCTATTTTGTCGGTAATCAGAGGCAAAAGGGGATGGAGGGGGAAACGTCCATAAACGGCGCCTCTCTTTCCGATATCGGGAACATACCGGTGCCGGAAATTGGGGAGATACCCGAGAACGAATCCGTTTCCGTTCCGGTTTCCGTGACCGAAGCGGCAAAGGGAGTCAGCGCGAAACTTCGGACATTCAATATCAGCGCGGAGAACGGAAAATTTATCCGGCCGACGGTTATAGTGGACAAAAACGATACGGTTCACATTAATTTTACGGCAGTGGACGATGATTATGACATGACCGTGCCGGATTACGGGCTAAAGCAGGTAGTGAGGGAGGGAGAGACAAAACCGCTTGAGTTTAGAGCAGAGAAGGAAGGACAATACGTTTATTATTGCGAGTTATGCGGAGGAATGAACTCCGAAGCGAAAGGATACATTATAGTAAAGCCATCCACATCCAATTAATAAACGAGAATGATACAATTAGTTGAAATGAAGAGAATCGCGCTTTTGGGTTTTGCTATCGTGGGAACGGTCGTGTTTCTGATGGCGCCGGCTTTTGCTTGGACAAACCCGTCCGCTAATCCGACCACCGGAGGCGGATCGGTAACCGCCGAACAAAATTCTCCGGCGGGCGTGATTTACATAAAATCAAACGGAAACGTGGGAATAGGGACCAGTAGCCCGCTTAACAAGTTGTCGGTGGAAAGAGAAAGACAAGCGACAGTGAGTTCGGCTAACGCGGCGGCAAGGATCGGCGGAAGCGATGTCTATACCTATTTCGGTTCGCTAAGCAATTCTCCGTACGCGACTTGGATACAGGCAATGAGGGTTTCTGATGACGGTGTTTTTCCGCTTGTTTTAAATCCTAGTGGCGGAAACATCGGTATAGGTACGGGAGTGGCCAACCCAACGTCAAAACTAACCGTAGCGGGGACCATAGAATCCACTTCGGGAGGTTTCAAATTTCCTGATGGTTCAACCCAGTCAACGGCTTTTGGAGGCGGCACACAAACGATATCAGCGGCAAATGTTTCTTCGGGAACGTTCGGCGACAACACCGGCGGAGGTAATTATCTTTTCCCCGCAAATATCGGTTTTAAAAGCGGCGTCAGTTCCTTTACGATACGTCCCGTTTCCACTACCTCCATGGGAGTTTACGACAGCACGGGAGCGCAAGTGCTCTTGTTTGACGAAGGAACGTAGAACGAACGGTTCAAAGCTCGATCTTAAGTACTCGTGCCGCAGGGCGCGAGCTTTTGGTGTAAAATATTGTTAATGACTTCCGTGTGGGACGAGCTCAAGGAACTCAAAAAAGTTTTTGTTCCGTGGGTTTATATATTCGGAATTTTAGGGGTGGGATTTTTTTCCATTCCGATTTTTCATAACAAAACAATTTCGGCGGAGGCGTTTTTAAAAATGAAGGAAGCCCTTGTTCCACAGGGAGTGGAGTTCATCGTTACCGAACCGGTTTCAGCTTTTGTCGTCCAGGTAGGAATCTCGCTTGCCATTTCATTTATTCTTACGTCGCCTTTTTTCTTTTATCGTCTAGCCAAATACATCTCCGGAGCGCTTTTTGAAAAAGAAAGAAAAGCATTGCGGAAAGTTTTTATCCCGGCGGCATTTCTTTTTCTTATTGGGGCGATATTCGGCTACTACGTAATTCTCCCGCCGACATTCAAAGTTCTTTACGATTATGTCGGAAATATCGGAGCGAAGCCTTTTTTTACCGTATCCGACTTTGCCGTCTTTACACTCGGATTTACTTTCGCTTGCGGCATAATGTTTTTATTGCCGGTTGCCATGGGAATACTTAATTCCATAGGAATTACGGATAAGGATATGTGGAAAAAGAACTGGCGCTACGCATTTTTAATTTTTCTAATTGTTTCTGCTATAATTACGCCAGATGGAAGCGGGATTACCATGATAATGCTTTCATTGCCCTTGACCGGCCTTTACTTTGCGGGCTCGGTTGCGGGGAGCAGCGGTCGAAAATCAATCAAAAAGAAGAAAAAATAAAATGGGTTTTACAGAATTAGCGATAATAGTGGTTCTTGCCGTAGTTGTTTTCTTTGGCGGTAAAAAATTGGCCGAACTTTCAAGATCGGCCGGTCGCGCTTCAGCCGAGTTTAAAAAAGGCAAACTTGAAGCGGAAAAAGAGCTCAAAGATATGATGAAAGACGGTTCCTCCAATGAAGGCAAAAAGTAAAACAAACGAAAAGAGAAGGAAGTTTTTGAAGCTCTTAGCTTTTGGCGGAATCGCTTTGGTCGCCGCGAAGATTTTTGGAAACAAGTTCGCAGCTCTCGCGGCACCTGCCGCTTCATTAGCTGGCGGGCAAGGCAAGAAGACGGAAAATAAAAAAGTGACCGGAGAGCAAGTGGATGTTGTTGAGAATGAAACGCAGGTAGCTTTCGTGGACAGGAGGACGGGGGAGGAAATATTCATTTTAGAGAAGGACTAAAATGGCGATAAAAATATCTAAAAACAGGTTGGACATGGATAGTAAGCCGATCAGGAATGCCGGACGCATAGATGCGACGGAAATTCACGGCATAGTCTACTATACGGATGTCCATTTTGAAGAAAAGGAATGCGCTGTTTGCGGCAGGAAATTCAAACCCGGAGACGGCGTGGCTCTGTTTGTAAGAAGAATTACGCGAAAAGGAACAGATTTGATTCCGGCCCATATGGGTTGTTTCGCGACGAAAGAGAAAGGTCAATCCAAAAAAACGAACAAGAAGAAATAAAATGGCGTTTGAATGGAAATTAATTGGAGAGGATATGGAAGGCGAGAACCCTGAACGGAGAGAGCCTGTTTCTGAGTCGGTAGCTTTGAAGCCGGAAATTACGCGACCCGAACAAATGGTGACTAAACCGATGCCAGAAGCGACCCCGGAAGCGGCAGTATGCGGCGCTCATAACGCGACGGAAAACACGGGATATCACGATGTTCATGACTCGCAGGTTTATTCTTCATACGATACGGGAGCGAATGCCGATGAAAACTCGGTGGTTGGTTAATTTTTTAAAAGAGAAAAGAGTAAATGGCTTTTACTTGGAGATCGCTTGGCGCGGGTAGTCCGATTCAGGACGAAGATTTTAACGAGGTTAAAACGAACCTTGATTCGGTGTATTCGGCTTTGGGTATTTCTCGGCCGAGCTGTTCCGGTCCCGGATGGACGGTACTTCCCGTTTCAAGCGGTTCTGCGATAACCTCCGCTCAATCCCAGCAGTTGAGGGATGTTACGGATTATGCGGACACGAACTGGTGCCCGATACATAATTCGACGGCTAATGGGACGGTTAATTCTGGGCAGAATACGACTCATAATTCAACGAACAACGGAACCGTAAGGAGCACTTACAATGGGACAGTAAGGTCGGATTATAATTCTGTATATCATACGGACCACTATGCCAGTGATTTAGCTGCTCATAATATACCTTATTGTAGTACTGATTATATCGATGATTATCCGGCTCACTGGGGACCATTTAACGTAGATGTGAATTTAACAGTGAGAAGCACTCATTATGCCGATTACGACAGCCCCGACTACATAGGCGTGTTGTCAACGAACAATACTACCCATCAAGGTTCAAACTGGAGTCCATATAATTCGGGCGTAAACACAACAGTCAGAACTGCTCATTATACCGATAACGACACTCCTGATTACATAGGAGTGCTCTCGGAACATTTCGGCACTGTCCGCTCGGCGCACTGGGGTCCGTATAATTCAAGTGTTAAATCTTCAGTGTTAGACGATCATAATTCGACGGTTCGTTCGGCACATTGGGGCCCGTATAATTCAACCGTGAACGTAACGGTAAAAAGCGCGCACTATACTAACTATGATGGAAGTGATAATTATACGGTAAGAAGCGTTTATTAATGATGATATAGAAAAATATAATGGCTTTTACTTGGCAACAAAACATAGGAGTAGGCTCTTCCATTGACGCGACGGACATATTGGAGATGCGTGCAAATACCGACAGCGTGGATTCAAAAAAATGTCCGACTCATAACGTCTCTGTTAATTCAAGTAATAATTCTACGGTAAACAGCGGAGACAAGACAACTGTTTATTCGGGACAAAACTCTACTGTAAGATCTACACATAATGGCTTTGATCTTGCGGATAATAATACTAATGTGTGGTTAACAAATAGGATAGAGGTTTTTTCGGATCACCGTTATGTGGTGTATTCAGTTCATAGGAGTTATTACAATGGAGGCGATTACCGTAATCAATATAGTGCGCAGAATACAACTTATCAGGGTTCAAACTGGAGTCCTTACAACAATGCCGTAAATACGACGGTGAGAGCCGTGCATTATACTGACAACGATAGCCCCGATTATATTTCGCAGTATAGCAGTCAGAATACCACCTATTACGGTTCACACTGGGGTCCGTACAACAATACTGTAAACGCGACGGTGAGGACCACGTATAATTCAAACGTGGATTTGTCGGACAATACCAGTCAATATTCAACCCATAACGTGGGCGTGGATAGCGGCTATAACAGCAATTACGACGGAGGCGACTATACGACGCACCGGGCTACCCATTACTCAAATTATAAGACTGCTCATTGGGGCCCTTATAATTCAACCCACAATATAAATTATTAAAATTAATAAAAATCCACGAAGGTCAAGTTGCCACAACAAACGCTCTTAATTAGAATGGAGGGATGAGGTTTGAGGCAGCGGAACTTTTAACGACGGGGCAGTGCCCTTTGAGCTGCAAGTATTGCTATATACCGAAGGTGCCGGCAATGCAGGCGGTGCATGCGGACATTGTAAAAGGGCTTCAAGACGGGACATTTTTAGAAAATCTTAAGAAGATTGTGGGCGACAATTTAACCCACCTTAGTTTTTGGGGAACGGAACCGGCGCTTACTTTACCCATTCTTAAAACTAAATTAGATGATATAGAGAGAATGTTCCCGAAGGCGAGAACTATCAGCTTCTCCACCTCCATGGTAATGCCCGAGCCGATTATTGATTTCGCGAAGGAACTTGAGAAAAGAGGACTGAAATTGGATTTGCAAGTTTCACTTGACGGACCGGAATTCATAATTGATGAGAATCGTTTTCCCGGGGCGTCCGTAAAAATTCCCGAGGCGATACTAAAATTCGTGGAAGAAATGCAGGGGACGCGAGTAAACGTGGACTTGCATTGGAAACCGACTTTAACAATTGAAAACATCCGGACTATGAACGAAGAGCCGGAGAAAATAGACGAATATATCAGTTTTTTCCGCAATCTGGAGGTAAAAATAAGGGAGATGAATAAATCGTCCAACGTTGTGATGAGAGAGGGAGGATATATTCCCACTTTGGCCGTTCCGGGTAAATTTACCTCGGAAGACGGAAAGCTTTTTGCCGAATATTTAAAGAAACTCCACGCGAAAGGCTACGAAAGCGCTTATACGAGCCGACTGAAAAGAATAATCAGTTTTTCGGACGAACTGGGGCCGAAAAGAAGAATGTTTACCTGTTCGGGAGGAGACTCAAACGTGGGAGTTGGTGACAATCTGCATATTTGCCATCGGACTTTTTATTTAAACGACCCGCGTTATGTGGAAGCGGTTTTGGAAAAAGAAGGAATTGAAAACTGGGATATTTCCATTTTCAATCAGGGACTCGTGGATCATTTAAAACGCTGGTACATGCCCTTAGTGGACGATGAATTGAAACTTCAGAATTTTGACTACATTTTGCGGGGATATCATGATTTCTGGTCTATGAAACTCGCTTCGGTTGAAGTAATGACAAAAGAACTCGCCGTAGCGGGGCAAGCGGATCCATTTTTCTTGGAAAATAAAGACTATATGAGTCTTTTCACGCTTTTTATGACGACCGCTCACTCATGTCCGATGGAGGCGGTTCTTAATACGGGAACTTTGCAGCTTATGCCGGTATCAATGATAAGAATGTTCGGGAACGGGGCGTTTAGGGAAATAATAAAAACCATATAAATGACGTATCAGGAAGAGAACAATAAACTTGCGGAATCGTTTTTAGAACATAGTTTTTGGAAAGGATTTAAAAATTCGGAACTCAAAGAGTGCGAAAACTTCAGATCTCTTGAGATATTCTTTAACGATAAGTGCAATTTAAAGTGCAAGTATTGTTATTTACAGCGATTCGGCGAAGAACTTTATCCAAAAGAGTTTCAAGACGGGAAAAAGCTCGTAGAAAACTTAGGGATGTTTCTTGATTGGATGGATGGAAAAGGATATGTGCCCAATCACATAGAAATATTTTCGGGTGAAGTGTTTATTCAAGAGGCGGCTTGGAAAGCGATGGATATGATCCTTGAACATTACAGAGATAAAGAGAGAAAGCCGGAATATCTTGTGGTGCCGACGAACTTTACGTTTATGCTCTCGCCTGACCTGACAAAAAGAGTAGAGGACTTACTGAATAAAGCTAAAGAAATCGGCTTACCAATGGGACTTTCTGCTTCGTTTGACGGAAAATATTGCGAGGAAAACCGACCATTCAAGAGCGGAAACGAAATAAGAGACGATGATTATTACGATAAAATTTTCACGTTTGCCAAAAAATGGGGGACAGGGTTTCATCCAATGGTTTACTCGGAGCATATTGAAGACTGGGAGAAAAACTGGCTGTGGTTCCAAGAGAACTTCTCAAAACACAGGCTGCCTTGGAGAAATATTTATCTTCTTGAAGTAAGAAACGCGGAATGGACCGACAAACAAATGGCGGAACTCGGGAAATTTATGGAATTTTTGATAAATTGGACTTTTAAATATCCCTGTCATGGAGATCCGAATACTTATCTCGATTTTCTTTTTGACGGAGGATATAACATTTTGAGGAATCCACTGACGACAATCGGGAGAGGGATAGGATGTTCAATTCAGTCCAATTTGGTCTTAAGACTTGGCGATATGTCTCTCGTTCCATGCCACAGGACCTCTTATTCGCCCTTTAACTTTGGCAGGTTTAAAACAGAGAACGGGAAAATAACCGGATTTGAGTCTAAAAACGTGGATATGCTCACGGCCATATATTCGTTTGACGCTGGTACCCAGCCATATTGCGAAAACTGTCTTTTGAAATCGATTTGCTCCTTCGGGTGCCTCGGAAGCCAGCTGGAAGTTACGGGGGACCCGTTTACGCCAATTCCAAGCGTTTGCCAAATGGAACACATAAAAATAGCTTCAATGGTTAAAGCTTATAAAGAACTTGGTATATTTGAGCCAATAGTTTCAAGAGTGAGCCAAAATAAGGCCGATTCGTTGCGGGAACTTGAGAAAATGTTGGGCTATTGATTTTGACACACGATACCTCAATGGTATTATTTAGCCATAAACAGCTGTAAAAAATAGACAAAATGGAAAACCAAACAACCAACGCCTTAAAAGCAAGCAAAGCCCAAGTAGAACATATTTTGAATTACGAGGATGATCTTCGACGGACGTTCCCTTCTCAACATATCAGCAACATCAAAAGGGCCCTCTCGTTTATGACTTTACAGCTTGAAACGGTCATTGCGGGAGGACAGGTAGAACCAACTCCCGAAGAGAGAAATTTGATTGCGGAACTCGCGCGCATTTTTGCAAATATCGCAATAGAGAAACCAATTGAACCTATCTTTAGAGATCTTTCGGCAAGTTTTCTTCTAGTTGTCTATAACTGGAATGAAGCTACAGTAAAGAGTCCCGATATTTCTGTGAACGTCAAAATGACGAACGGAATAGTAAAGGCGCAACTGACGCTTATGGACACGATAGAAATTCTTCAGAAGACGCTTGATAAAATCAGAAAGACCCATCAATACGAGCCGCCGTCGTTTAATTTAAGCAGATCATATTTAGATAATCTGAAGAAGGCCATTGAGGAAAAAGGTTCGGATGCTCTTGTCCCTAAGAAGCCGGACGATGTCTCAAACTAAAGCGAGCAGAAAAGATCCGCGAATAGAGTCGTTTTTAAAGGCTCTTCATTCGTCTGTTTTTGAGAATTTTTCCGCTCAAGCGCGAGGAATAGTCGTGGCGATAAGTAAGGACGCGATTACCGTAAAGGACGGGAAAAATAAAGCAAAGTTTTTGATGAACAGAGAATCCGCGCCGACGATTATAAAAATAAAAGTAACAGAGAAAGGCAAACAGGCGAAGGAAATACCCCTTTCGGAGGTAAGGAAAGGCAAACGGGTAACGGTGAACACCGAGCTTCTTCCTTCGGGAGATTGGAAGGCTTTTGGCGTCGCCGTTAGAGAGGAGGTAAAATCCTCAGAGTGAGAATAACGGTTATATTCGCGGGAGAAGCCGGACAAGGCATTGATCGGACAGCGGTCATTTTTGGGAAGATTATCGCGTCGTTAGGACAGTCCTGTTTTATATATCGCGATTATTCATCTCTAATTCGCGGCGGGCATAATTTCAGCGTAGTTACTTTCTCGCAGAACGTTGTGAGGAGTCATGATGCAAAAGCCGATGTAATTGTCGCTTTAAATGAAAAAGCGGTTTCACGGCACAAAAGTTCACTCAAAAAAGGAGGGGCGATTTTTTTAGCGGACGAATCCTCTACGGAAAACAATAGTCACTCCGCGAATAACGTTCTTCTTGGGATGCTTTCGGCATATCTTTCCATTTCGCGAAGCGCGGGGATAAATATCTTAAAAAAAGAATTCGGAGCAAATTTTCCCGAAGAAGATTTCAATAGTGGTTATGCAAGGAGCATTCTAAAGTCTGGGTTCAAAGTGGAAAAGATCGGGACTTCTTTGGAACTCTCCGACGGGAATTACGCCGTTGCTAAAGGGGCTATGGACTCGGGAATGAAGATGGCTTTTTACTATCCGATGACGCCAGCGACGGGAGTATTTGCCGAACTGGAAAAGACAAAAAAAGAGAAAGAGATAATAGTGGAGCGAATGGAAGATGAAATCGCGGCCGCGAATGCCGCGCTTGGAGCGAATTATGCCGGAGTGCCCACGATGACGGGAAGCTCGGGGGGCGGACTAGCGCTTATGAGCGAAGCGGTAAGTTTTGCCGGAATGGCCGAACTGCCGGCGGTGTTTTATGTCGCCCAAAGAATGGGGCCATCAACCGGAGTGCCGACTTACACTTCGCAGGGAGATTTGAAATTTGTATTAAATATCGGTCCCGGAGAATTCCCGCGTCTCGTTTTAATCGCGGGGGATGCGGAAGACGCTTATAAAACGACGCGGGAAGCTTTTTATTTTGCTCACAAGTACAGGATGCCGACGTTTGTGGTATCGGACAAACATATTGCGGAGAGTTACTTTACTTACGGCGCTTTGAAAATATCGTTCCTTAAAATTACATCTCTGCCGAAAAACGCGGATGAAGATTATCGTAGTTATGCTGTTACAAAAAGCGGAATTTCGTCGGCTATAATACCTGGGGGGTCGCAAATTTTTCGCGCGACAAGTTACGAGCACGATGAATTTGGCCATACAACGGAGAATTCAGCGGCCATTAAGAAAATGAACGACAAAAGATTGCGTAAAATGGCTTCGCTTGAAGAAGAGCTCGTAAAATTTTCGGGCATTTCGGTTTTTGGAAAGGGAACAAAGACGATCGTTTTTGCAGGATCGCCAAAAGGAGCGGTATTAGACGCTCTTCCTGATCTCAAGGGATTTAGAGCTATTCAAATAGACAGGCTTTATCCTTTCCCGAGTAAAGAATTTTCAAGAGTGTTGAAGGGTGCGGCATTCTATACGGTGGAAAACAATGCGACGGGACAATTGAACGATATTATAAAGGAGAATTGCGGAATGGGCGCGAAAAAAGAATGTCTGCGTTATGACGGAAGACCGTTTACACGGGAAGAAATAATAGAATTTTTTAAATGAAAAAGATGAACGAAAAACTAGACACGTTAGAAACGAACACTTGGTGTCCTGGTTGTCTTAATTTCACAACGCTTGCCGTCTTAAAAAAGCTTTTAGGGAGACTTCACGCGGAAGAGAAGATAAAATTAAACTCGGTAGTGCTTGTAACGGACATCGGATGCGGAGCCAAGATATACGATTATATAAACGTAAACACCGTTTACGCCTTGCACGGCAGAGTGTTACCCGTCGCAACCGGCATAAAGGCGGCGCGGCCAGAACTTACGGTTATCGGTTTTAGCGGGGACGGAGGCGCTTACGACGAAGGGATGAACCATTTGATACATTCTGCGAAAAGAAACGTCGGTGTAACGATGGTTGTGGCGAATAACGGAGTGTTTGCTCTTACCAAAGGTCAGCCGACGGCAACAAACTCCAAATCATCTGGCGGACCGATTGACGCTATAAGACTTGCAAATGACGCGGGCGCAACATTTGCAAATCGCGCTTCGGCACTGGATCTGGAGTTTTTGGAAAGAGTTCTAGAGAAAGCACTCGTGCACAAGGGGTTTTCTTTAGTTGAAATAATCCAACCTTGCTTAATATTTAAGAATAACATGGAGGAAATTCGGAAAGAGACGGAAAGAATAAGGAAGACGGGAATATCTGAAGGCGAAAAGAGAATAACTTGGGAAGATGAAATAAGAACGCATATTGCGTCGCGGAAAAACTGAAATTATTATTAATTCATAAATGGCGAAAATAATTTTGGATCTTGATAAGTGCGTTGCTTGCGGAGCATGCATTACCACTTGCCCCGCGACCTTTGAGATGGACATGAGTACCCTGAAGATTGCCTTAAAAGGAGGAAGGAGAGAGGGTGATTTGTGGGTGCTGGAAACAGCCGACGCAGAACGCGCCAAGCGAGCGGCGGAAGGGTGCCTTATGAAAGCGATCAGAGTGGAGGAGTAACTGCGGGTAATTTATTCCAGATGAAATTGTTCCCGCAGGGAATCCAGTTTGGATTTTAGCGGAGCGAATTCTTCAAGACGCAATCCTTTTTGCATAATAAGATCTACGGCATTACGACTCGCTTTAATCAGTTCTTTATTTTGAAGAGCCTTCATTGTGATATCGGGAAGACCTTTTTGGCTTTCGCCTAAAAGTTCGCCCGGGCCGCGAAGGGCCAAATCTTTTTCGGCGAGCTCAAGACCGTTTTTTGCTTCAGTTAAGGCTTTCAATCTTCCTTTCGCGATTTCCGAAGAAGCGTTTGAAAAAAGCAAACAATAGGACTGATGTTCTCCGCGACCGACACGGCCTCTGAATTGGTAAAGCTGGGCGAGACCAAAGCGCTCGGCATCCTCAATAATCATTATGGTGGCGTTTTGCACATCTATACCCACCTCCACAACTGAAGTACAGACTAAAATTGAAAGTTCACCGTTTTTAAAAGCGAGCATGTTTTTATTCTTCTCTTTAGCAGACATCTTCCCGTGGAGCATGCCGATTCTTTCGTTTAGAAATACGTGGGCGGAAAGGCGGTTAAATTCTTCTTTAACATTTTTAGTGTCATCCCATGGAACGTGAGTGAGCGGACTTATTTCTTCACTAGGTTCGCGAGCTTCGATTTTAGGACAAATAATAAACGCCTGCCTTCCTTTTGAAATTTCGCTCCGAACGAAGGCATAAGCCTTTTCCCTATTCTGGGGCGAAACCCATTTGGTAATTATGTTTTTGCGTCCCCTCGGGAGTTCATTGATAAAAGACATATCTAAATCGCCGAAAAGGGCGATAGCCATAGTGCGCGGAATAGGAGTCGCGGACATACTTAAAAAATGGGGTAAACATCCCGATTTTCCTTTTGCCAAGTGCGCCCGTTGAGATACGCCAAAACGATGCTGCTCATCAATCACGACTAAACCGATATCTTCCGGAGCAAGGACAGCGGACGATTTACGCGGAGTGATAAGAGAATGGGTGCCGACAATAATATCTATTTTTTTTCGGGACAGCATGTTAATCATCTCCGATTTTTTGATTTCCGATTCCAATTTTTCACCCAGAAATATTTTGGCCACTCCGGAAGTTAAAAGACCGAGCTTTAAGTCGGGAAGCGTAAAAAACTTTTTAATTGTTTCATAGTGTTGGGTGGCTAAAATTTCCGTAGGCGCCATTATGGCGGACTGGAATCCTCTTTTTGCCGTCACAATAGCGGCAATTACGGCGACGACGGTTTTTCCCGAACCGACGTCGCCCTGTAAAAGCCTGTTCATCGGGTGGCCGGAAGACATATCTTGCAAAATTTCCAATAGGGATTTTTTTTGAGAAAAGGTCATTTCAAAAGGCAGCGAAGCGAGTATCTGTTTTATTTCCTCTGCGCTAAAAGGAATAATCGGCGCGCTCATCTCCATTAACTTTTGGCGACTTACGCGGTTCAAAAATTGAATAAGAAAAAGAGTCTCAAAAGAAAAACGCCTTCTTGCTTCTATTCCGTCTTTCATCATGGCGGGGAAGTGCGCTCTATAAACGCAATCAGAAATTTTGGGGAGGCTTTGCGATAAAAGAACGCTTTCGGGCAGAAACTCCGACAGATTATCCGCGAGAGAAATTATTTTTCCCACTATGCGCTGAATCGTCGCAGAGCTTACTCCTTTCGGTCTCGTATAAATCGGAACAATGGTACCGATTTTTTTGCTGCTTTCTTTGCCGACGGTCTCGTAAACAGGGTTCCAAAGAACGAGATTGTTTTTTCGTTCCATTATTTTCCCGGAAGCGATAATTTCATCCCCCTCGGCGAAGCCATATTTAACGTAAGGCTGATTAAACCAAATGGCCTTAATTTTGTTTTTTCCTCCTAAAAGCTCGGCTTCCGTGATGGAAAGCTTTCTTTGCCAAATTCTTTTGGTAAACGATTTACCTATTCTTGCTCGCAATACGACATTTTCTCCGACTCTGAATTTTTCGGGGAAAACGGGGTTCAGCCAATCCTCGTATCGGACGGGAAAATGCCAAAGCAAATCGCCTGCGGTTTTAATACCGACTCCTTCCAATCTTTTAGCCGTCCCCGGAGGGATGCCCTTAATTGATTTAAGAGGGGTATTTACATTTAATTCACTAATCATTGCCATATCAGCTTGATTTTACTCTCTATGGGTGCCTCAATAAATAAGAGTATTTATTTGATTGATTTTGCAAGGCGTGCTCTAATGGGGCTGGTTAGTCTGATTCTTTCAGAACAAAATAAAAAAAAGGAGGCGTGAATATGTGCGAACGGATAGATGTGGGGGACAGGCCGACTAGGAACAGAGCGTTGTTTATTCTAGAACGTCTCCAAATCAAAGGAGAGGAGGGGACGAGAAGGATAGCATCCGTTGTGTTTTCAACTGGCAACGTGCTGTATATCGACTCTGACGGAGCGGGCCACCTGGAACTTACACCGGATTATCTGGATGCCGTTACCGATGAGGAACTGGCTCAAAGAATAAGGGCGGTAGGGAGGATACTTGAGGAGTTCTTCTCCGGCATCAGGCCTTATCTAGAAGCTGTTGCGGACGACAAAGAACTTCCGAGCGATGTGGAGCATCCTCTCCGCTCTTATGTAAGAGCCACTGCGAAACTTAGCGAGCGGGAAAAGGAATCCCTAGAGGATTTGCGGTTAAACTATCCAAAATTGATGGTCTCCGCTTGAGAAAGTTACTTGCAGAACAGGAGGGTAATCCCTCCTTTTTATTTTTTTATTCTTGCTCTTACCTACGATTTTATTTTATATTTTCACGGTGTAAGAACGGATCGCTAGCTCAACTGGCAGAGCAGACGCCTCTTAAGCGTAAGGTTCTGGGTTCGACTCCCAGGCGGTCCACAAAAAAGACCAAAGCTTATACTTTGGTCTTTTTTAAAATGGCTATTCTTGCCCAATCACTGAATTTGCGTAAGGCGGCATACCGTTCGGAAAATTTCTCCAGTTCCTCGGAGGATAGATGCACAAAAGGCTTAGTAGCTCCTTCAGGAATGAAGATGTAGTCAAATCCGGCGTTTTCTTTTAAGGGGGTGTCTGGCAGAAGGTCGGCTATTAGACCGGACTGTTTGGCTTCAAAAACGATAGGACGTCTTTTGGAATAAAAGTCTGTGTCGCAATAGGCGATGTCTGTGACGGAGACGGCGCGTCGATTATCAATGCCGTTCATTAACCTGAGTATTCCTCTCATGGTTAAATCGCGTTTCGCATACTTGGCCAAGGCTCCAGGCCAACCGTTATACGCTTCAATCATGATGCCGGCATCGTCAACTATGACAGGACATCGAACCTGTTCAAAAGCGGCGATAGCTTTTGATACGGCCACTTCATTGAATATGGCACTTTGGTGTTCCGGAACTTCTATGTTGATTTGGATCAAATTAAACGAATCGCCTAGAACTTTCGCCGCCGCCGCAAATTTATATGGGGCGGAAGTCATAAAGAAAATAGTCGGATTTTTCATTACGATACCTCCAGAAATTATTTATTTACTTTGTAATGCGCTGTCTGTTTACTAAATCTTAACTTAAAATCTGTCAAGGCATTTCTACGAGTCCGTTGGGGGCAATAAAAAATGACAGAAGGCGGAATAGGTGGCATATTATTAACATATGCTCTCGTGGTGAAATGGATATCATTGCTGGCTTCGAACCAGCCGTTGGGGGTTCGAATCCCTCCGGGAGCACAACGATTCATGAATGTAAAAGGGAAGATTCCTCACGAGGTAAAAGACGTTATTACTGCTTTGGAAGACAAGGGGTATTTGGCGTATGCGGTTGGCGGGGCAGTGAGGGATATCATTATGGGACGCGAACCAAAAGATTGGGATGTGGCGACGTCCGCAAAACCTGATGAAGTAATAAAGATTTTTCCTGAAAGTGTTTATGAAAACCAATTCGGGACGGTAGGGGTAAAAACCCGCTTCGAAAATGAAACGATCTCTTTGATAGAGGTAACCACCTTTAGAAAGGAAGGACGTTACTCCGATTATCGCCATCCCGATGAAATAAAATTCGCTGACACGATTCAAGAAGATCTTGCGAGAAGAGATTTTACGATTAATGCGCTGGCAGTATCTCTTAAAGATGGAATAGAGGATCCGTTTGACGGGCAAGAAGACATAAATAAAAAGATAATACGAACCGTTGGGAAGCCCGAGGAAAGGTTTAAAGAAGACGCACTCCGCTTGATGCGCGCTATTCGTTTTGCTGCTGAATTAGGGTTTGATATAGAGCCTCAGACTTTTACGGCTATTACCGAGAATGCCGATTTACTCCAAAAAATTGCCGAAGAAAGGATACGGGACGAACTCGTGAAAATAATAATGAGTGAAGAAAGCGGTCCTGCTTGGGGAGTGACCCAAATGGAGAAAACGGGGATTTTGAAATATGTAATACCGGAACTTGCGGAAGGGATAGGGGTTACACAAAACAAGCACCATATATATACAGTGTGGGAACATAATATGCGGGCGCTTGATTATGCGGCAAAGAACAAGACTCCGCTTGAAGTTAGGCTTGCGGCGCTCTTGCATGATGTCGGGAAGCCTAGAGCGAAAACGGGTAACGGGCCTGAAGCCACTTTTCATGCCCATGAAATAATCGGGGCAAGGATGACGAGGAAGATAATGGAGAGACTTAAATTTTCCAAAGAACTAACTGAAAAAGTGACACATCTCGTGCGACATCATCTTTTTTACTACAATGTGGGCGAGGTAACGGCCGCCGGCGTAAGGCGATTTATCAGCCGGGTAGGAGAAGAGAATATAGATGATTTATTAAAAATTCGCGAGGCGGATAGAATAGGCTCCGGCGTTCCGAAAGCGGTTCCTTATAAAACGCGGCATTTGCGATTTATGATTGATAAAGTGCGACGTGATCCCATAAGTCCCAGAATGTTAAAAATTAATGGAACGAAACTTATGGAGCATTTGAAAATTCTGCCCGGACCTAAAATAGGGATGATCATTGGCATATTGCTTGAAGAAGTGCTTGATGAGCCAAAAAAGAATAAAGAAGAAGCATTGCTTAAACGAGCGGAAAAACTAGACAAACTTAACGAAGAAGAACTCGTAAAGATGGCGAAAAAAGCGAAAGAAGCGAAAATGGAATTTGAAGGAGAGGCAGAAGAGGAAATGAAGAAGAAATATAAAGTTTAGCTCTGTCGGGCTGCCGAGAATCGAACTCGGTCTTTACGCACCCGAAGCGCACGTACTACCGGTATACTACAGCCCGAAACGAATACATGAACTATAATGGTCAGTTGAGTAATCTGTCTATTACGCCGCGGAGCGGTGGAAAAGACACCGAAGCGTGCGTACTAGCTGGTTACTACAGCCCATTTCGTGTGAACTATAACGGAATATGAGTTTAACTTTCAAGCGAACTAAAGAAAATTTTATTTGCGACAACTGCGGGAAGGAGGTTAAAGGCAATGGATATACTAATCATTGCCCGAGGTGTTTGTGGAGTAAACATGTGGATGCAAATCCGGGGGACAGAACGGTGAAATGCGGCGGGATGATGGAACCAGTTCGTCTGGATTGGGAAGGCGGACAATTCTTCGTAACGCACAGGTGTGTAAAATGTGACTACGAAAAGAAAAACATAGCTGCATCCGAGGACAACTTGGAACTGCTTACGTAAACCAACGAAAAATCCGTCTCTTTTCGGAGACGGATTTTACACGTTTAAAAGAAGACTACTTTCTTCCTTTTTTCGCAGCTTTTTTAGCTTTTCTCTTTTTTGCCATGGGCTTTTTCAGATTATGACCTTTCTTGTATATTAATTATACCTTTTATATCGTGTGCATAACTCGTTTTTGGTTTAAAATGAAGGCAGTGTTCATAACCAATTATAAAAAGATTGCCCTAACGTCTTTAAGAAAGGACGCTTTGGAGATAATGAAAGCAGGAATTGACGCCGTTTTACCGGAGACAGTCCTAAAAAATAAGTTGAGACTTAAGAAAAACGTTCTTTTAGTTGATGGGAGGAAAGTAGATTTATCCAGATATAAAAATATATATGTTGTCGGAGGGGGAAAGGCTGCATATCGGACTGCCAAGTTTGTTGAGGGGCTTTTGGAGAACAGAATAACGGACGGGGTGGTAATAGATGTAAAAAAAGGAAGGCTTAAAAAAATAAAAACGTATGAAGGAACACATCCATACCCTTCGGAAAAGAACGTAACCGCGACAAAGGCGCTTATATCAGTTTTGAAAAAAGCAAAGAAGGACGATTTGGTGCTTGCTGTCGTTTCGGGAGGGGGCTCATCTCTTTTGTGCGCTCCGTTTAAAACAACTTGCGCGAAAATAAAAGCCATAACCAAAGAATTTTTTGAGAAAGGAGCGAACATAAGGGAGATGAATATCGTTCGAAAGCATATTTCGGGCATTCACGGAGGAAATTTGGCGAAAATTGCTTATCCGGCAGATGTTCTGGGGTTAATATTTTCAGATGTCCCATTCAGGGATATTAGTTTAGTTTCGTCGGGACCGACGTTTCGCGATAAAACTACAAAAACTGACGCTCAAAAAATCGCAAATAAATACGGCATAAAAAGGTTTGCATTTTTGGAAACTCCGAAAGAAGTAAAATATTTTAGAAACGTTAAGAATGTTCTTGTGTCGAGCAATAATGACGCGCTTAAGGCGATGAAAGAAGAAGCGGAAAGACGGGGATACAAAACGCGTGTTTACGGGGGCTATTTAAAGGGAGAGGCAAAAAAACTTGCCCAAAAATTAATCGGCGAATTAGGGAAGGCAAAAGGGAAAGTCGCGATTATCGGCGGCGGAGAAACCGTTGTTCGGGTGAGGCACAAAAGAAAAGGAGGAAGAAACCTGGAGACGGCGATGGGGGCGATAAGCGACATCCCTAAAAACGCGGTTATTGTATCAATGGCATCGGACGGAAAAGACAATATAGATGGAGTTGGAGGCGGGTTGGTTGACGAAGCGATAATCAAAAAAGCCGAGAGGCTTAAATACAGTTACCAAAAGTTTTTAGAAGGCAATGATTCTTTCAGATTTATGAAAGATACAGGCGGGCTTATAGAGACAAAGAGAACGGGCACGAATGTATCAGATCTGGTAGCTATCCTTAGGCTATAATATATACGTATGCGAAACGTAATCTGGTTTAGAGATTTATCCATAAAAGACGTTCCAGAGGTAGGAGGAAAGAACGCTTCTCTTGGGGAAATGTATAACGCGCTTACGGAAAAAGGCGTGAACATTCCGAACGGATTTGCGGTAACGGCCAGCGCTTATATTAAATTTTTGGAAGCGAACAAACTGACGGAGAAGATGCATTCGGCTTTGAAAGGACTTAACGTTCATAACATCAGCAATCTTCAATCGCGCGGGAAAAAAATAAGAGAAATGATACTTTCGGCGGAAATTCCCGACGATATTAAGAGGGATATAATCGTAGCCTACCGAGAATTATCCGGAGAATTCGGAGCGAAAAATGCGGATGTGGCCATCCGCTCTTCCGCCACGGCAGAAGACATGCCGAGCGCGAGCTTCGCCGGACAACAAGAAACATATCTAAATATTTCAGGAGAAAAAGCGGTGATTGAAGCGGTTAAGAAGTGTTTCGCTTCGCTTTTTACCGATAGAGCAATTTCTTATAGGGAAGACAAAGGATTCAGTCATATGCAGACTTATTTGTCTGTCGGGGTTCAAAAAATGATTCGCTCGGATAAAGCCTCTTCGGGGGTGATGTTTACGATTGACCCGGAAACGGGCTTTGGGGGCACAATTATCATAAATAGTTCGTGGGGACTGGGAGATATGGTGGTTCAAGGACAGGTAATACCGGATGAATTTAAAGTCTTTAAGCCAACCTTGAAAGAAGGATACAGGCCGATAATTTCAAGAACGCTTGGGACAAAAGAGAAAACGGAGATTTACGGTTTCGGGAGAACGGTTCTAAAGATCATTAAAACTCCAGAGAAAAACCGAAAAAAGTTCACACTTACGGACGATGAAGTGCTAACGCTTGCTAAATGGGGAATGCTTGTTGAGGAGCATTACGGTAGACCGATGGATTTAGAATGGGCAAAAGACGGCATTTCGGAAAGAATATTTGTCGTGCAAGCGCGACCGGAAACAGTTCATGCGACGAGAAACGTTACTCAAGTAGAGGATTACATAATGGAGTCGCACCCGGAGAAGGCGCTTATCAAAGGAGCTTCGGTCGGGTCAAAAATCGCCGAGGGCAAGGCGAACGTGATACTTGACGTTTCGGGAATTAAGAATTTTAAGAAAGGAGAAATTCTCGTTACCGGAATGACGGACCCCGATTGGGAGCCGATTATGAAAATAGCTGCAGCCATCGTAACGAACGAGGGGGGCAGAACATCCCATGCGGCAATCGTTTCGAGAGAGCTCGGTATTCCGTGCATAGTGGGAGCCAAGGACGCTACGAAAAAAATCAAGCAAGGACAGTTTGTAACCGTTGACTGCTCGACGGGAGCCGAAGGATACGTGTGGCCGGGGAAAGCTAAGTGGGTAGTTAAAAGATTTGAAGTTAGCTACAAGGAAAGGCCAAAAACGAAAATAATGATGAACATCGGCTCACCCGAAGAAGCGTTTGAAGCATCTTTTATTCCAAACGACGGAGTGGGGCTGGCGAGAGAGGAATTCATAATCGCTTCACACATCAGGATACACCCGTCGGCTCTAATCAATTTCAAAAAATTAAAAAACAAGTTTCTTAAGAAACTGATAGAAGAGATGACCGAAGGATATGCCGATAAAGCAAAATTTTACGTGGATAAACTGGCCGAGGGGATCGCTCAAATCGCGGCCGCATTTTATCCGAAGGACGCAATACTTCGGTTTTCTGATTTCAAAACGAACGAATACGCCGCTTTAATCGGAGGCGCTTTATACGAACCGGAAGAGTCTAATCCGATGATCGGATGGCGCGGCGCTTCACGGTATAACGACCCGCGATTTTCAGAAGCATTCGGGCTGGAATGCCTTGCGGTAAAAAAGGCGAGGGAAGAATTCGGGCTCAAAAATCTGATTGTGATGATTCCTTTCTGTCGAACGGCAGATGAGGGGAGAGAAGTTATTGCCAAGATGAAAGAATACGGTTTGGAGCAAGGACACGATGGATTGAAGGTTTACGTAATGTGCGAAATACCTTCAAATGTAATTGAGGCGGAGGAGTTTCTTAAAGTTTTTGACGGATTCAGCATTGGCTCAAACGATCTTACCCAACTTACGCTCGGGATTGACCGTGATGACGCATCGCTCGGACGCATAGGGGACGAGAGAGACCCGGCCGTTAAAAGCTTCATTAGAAGCGCGATAAAGGAAGCGAAAAAGAGAGGAAAGTATGTCGGTATTTGCGGACAGGCACCATCCGATTACGAAGAGTTCGCGATGTTTCTTGTTGAGGAGGAAATTGACAGTATGTCTTTAAATCCCGACACGATACTCAAAACAACGGCAGCGGTTATCAAAAAAGAAAAATCACTCGGGAAATAAGCGCCAGCGGAAAGTTTTTGTTATAATCAGGATTATGAAGATAGCCTTTTTTGAAACAGAGCCATGGGAAGAGGCGTATTTTAGGGAGCATATGGGTTCTCAAGAAGTGGATTTCTATGAAGGAAGATTGGATAAAAATAATACTCCGGAGAAAAAAGACTACGACGTCGTGTCGGTTTTTACGAATAGCGAGATAGACAAGGAGGTTATTGGCGCTTTTCCGAACTTAAAACTTATAGCCACAAGGTCTACGGGCTATGATCATATAAACCTTAATGAAACAGCGGCGCGCGACATTGTAGTTTCAACTGTGCCATCGTATGGAGAAAATACCGTTGCCGAATTTGCATTTGCGCTGATACTCGTTCTCTCCCGAAAGATATTCAAGGCCTATGATAGGATAAAAGAAACTGGTTCGTTTGATTTGGATGGGCTCCAAGGATTTGATTTAAAAGGAAAAACAATCGGTGTCGTAGGAACGGGGCGTATCGGTAAACACGTGGTTAGAATAGCAAAAGGATTTGGAATGAACGTGATCGCAACGGATGCCTACCCCGATGAAAAATTTGCTGCCGACGAGCAGATCAAATATGTGCCTTTTGAAGAGCTCCTTTCCGCGTCGAACGTGATAACTTTTCACGTGCCGGAGCTACCGACTACTTTCCACATGCTTAATATGGAGAACATCAATCTGGTCAAAAAGGGAGCGCTTGTGATTAATACGGCAAGAGGAAGCGTGATTGAGACGGCGGCGATAGTGAAAGCTTTGGATGAAGGAATTGTAGGCGGAGCGGGATTAGACGTTCTTGAAGAAGAGGTGCTGACAAAGGACGAAAGAGAATTTCTAATAGGAGGGAGAAAAGGCGAACATAATTTGGAAACGATATTGCAGAACCGGATGCTCGTGGATATGGAAAACGTGGTAATTACGCCTCACAACGCTTTCAATACCAGGGAGGCTTTAACGAGAATTTTGGATACTACCATCTTAAATATCAGCTCATTTGCAGAGGGAATGCCGCGAAATGAAATAAAAGCAAAGTAAATTCGCAATGAAAATAACGGATAAGATAAAAGCGATAGCAAAAATTTTAGGAGGGGTTGTAATAGCCTCGCTTCTGGGGTCGTTTGTTTCCGTCATTATTGTGTTTGCGACCGGAGCGGGGGTACTTGGCATGGCGCTTGGTATTCTCGTTATGCTCGGGATAACGGCGCTTGGCGCTTTTATCGGCGGAAAATGGGCGAGAAATAACGTGGCCGAAACGGAGAGCACAAGAAACGTCGCTGTTTGGAGCTCAATTATTTTTTTTGCGGCGAATCTTATTTTGCTTGCTGCGAGCAGCGTAATAACCGCCGTTTTCCACGGAGAGAAGATGGGTTTTTGGATACAAGCGGCACAAGTCGCCGCTCAATCGTTTGTGATATACGCGGCTTCACAAACGGCAATGCGTCGAAAATCAATTAAAAAAACGCAAGATGGGAATATTTAATCAGTTTAGAGACGCTCATGAGGCGATGAGAAACATGAATCCGGACGAAATAAGGCAGATGATGGAGCAGGCAAAAGAAACACAGAAGATGCTGGAAGACATGATAGAAAAGAAAGTGGAAGAAAAAATAAAAGAGAAGGAATTAACCACAAGGGACGAGGTAAAGAGGATGATTGAAAAAGGGGCTTAAAGCCCCTTATAATTTCGCGGTAGGGCCTATGGTATAGTGGTAGCACACGGCATTCGCATTGCCGGGACGGCGGTTCGATTCCGCCTAGGTCCACCGTTCAGAATCTGGAGAAAAATTATTGGAGAAAGAGATTTTTGTTTTTTTTGAATAAAGCTTTGGAGATAAAAGCGAAAGACAAGTTAAAATAGACGAATGGAAACACAGGACGACAGAACGGAAAAATTAAGAGAAGTAAGAGATGAAGTTTGGAATCTAAAATCTTCTCCTCTTTACGAAGAGCGGATTAAGAATAGAAATTTTGCCGTGATAGGCGAGGGGAATCATCACGCATCTATCATGTTTATCGGTGAAGCTCCCGGCAGAAACGAAGCGGCTACAGGAAGACCTTTTTGCGGAGCGGCAGGGAAAATACTTGATGAACTCTTGGCTTCAGCCGGAATAGAAAGACAATCGGTGTATATAACGAACATTGTAAAAGACCGTCCACCGGGGAATCGCGATCCTTTTCCCAACGAAATTGAAATCTACGCGCCGTTTCTTGATAGGCAAATTGAGATAATCCAGCCGAAGGCGATAGCAACTCTTGGCCGGTTTTCAATGGATTACATAATGCGAAAGTTCGGGTTGGAATATTTGATAGAACCAATAAGTAGAGCGCACGGACGAGAATTTGGAGCAGAGACGGAATACGGAAAAGTTAGAATATTGCCGCTTTATCACCCTGCCGTTGCGGTTTATGACCGAACAAAAATTGGGGAATTGGAAAAGGATTTTAAACAGCTCTCCAAATATGTTTAAGATGAAATAAATGACTGTTTTTGCTATAATCAGGGGAAGTAGAAAGGTCGGTTATAAATAACAAAAAGCAATAGATGATATTTAGAAGTTGGTTAGACGCGCTCATGAATTCGCTTATGAACGTGCTTGATAAAGTTGTCGGTTTCATACCCGACCTTGTCGGCGCGCTCATATTGCTTATAGTGGGTCTAATCGTTGCAAGAGCGCTTGAGTTTGCGATTGAAAAAATAATATCTCTCATAAAACTTGATTCCGTCTTGAGAAAGATAAAGCTTGACATGTATCTTCAAAAAGCCGGTATCGGTTTGAATTCGGGAAGATTCTTAGGGAAGGTCGCTTACTGGATAATCCTTATAGTTTTCTTTGTGGGTATAGCTGACATACTTGGTCTTTCCACTCTTTCCGTTTTCATCACTTCTGCCCTCGGATGGATATTCACGAATCTCATTGCCGCCATTCTCATTCTTCTCGTTGCCGCGTTTATCGCGCAGTTCTTGAAGAAGCTCGTAAACGCATCGGTTATGGGAGCGAGACTTCATTCAGTTAGGTTTTTGGGCTCCGTTACGTGGTGGGTGATAATGATTTTTGGAGGCGTCGCGGCTTTAAAGCAGTTGGGTGTTGATACGGGTTTGATTGAGAGCACTTTAATGAGCTTTATCGTTGCTGCTCCGCTCGCTGTCGGGCTCGCTTTAGGTTTAGCTTTTGGGCTTGGAGGCAAGAAACAAGCCGAGCAAATTCTAGACCGCTTGGAGGAGAAAATGGAAAATCGCTAAAGGGCGAAAAAAACCTAAATTTTCTCACAAACAACCTCTTGACAGAGGTTGTTTGTTCTATATACTTTCTTTTGTAGATGCTAAGTCTGAATAAACTAAGGAAGGTCTGATCTGAGGCGCGGGATTTCCGCGCTCTCCGAAAAGACCGCTCCGAGAGCGGTTTTTTATATCCCGAAAGGAAAAGCGACTGAAGCTTAAAAAGCGAAAAGTCAATTAAATTGCTCGTCACAAACAAGTGCGTGACGAGCGCCCCGCGACAAATCAAAATTTGTAACGGGGTGAATGCAGTGTAAAAGCATTAAATAAGCTTCTAAATGATCGGTTTATTCGTTTAATAAGGGCACATGGTGGATGCCTTGACATGGAATGGCGATGAAGGACGCTGTGTAACGGCGATACTCTCGGTGAGGCGTGTAACGGCCTTTGACCCGGGAGCTTCCGAATGGGGCAACCCGGTTAGGTAAACCCTAATCATCCTCACACGTAAGATGTGAGAGATGCTAACCCGCTGAAGTGAAACATCTCAGTAAGCGGAGGAAAGGAGAACGAAGTTATTCCCCAAGTAGCGGCGAGCGAAAAGGGAAGAGCCCAAACCACTCTATAAGAAAAGCAATTTTCAAATGGATTGGTGTAGTAAGATAGAAACGTCTTTTCACAAAATTGTTATCCAATATCTTATTGGATAACAATTTTGTGAATGGAGGAAAGTTACAAATTGGTTTGTTAGCGGAACGGACTGGAAAGTCCGGCCAAAGAAAGTGAAAGCCTTGTACGCGAAAACGAACCAACTTTCTTGTTTTTAATCTTGAATACTTCGAGAAATGAAAACCTCGAAGGAATCATCCCGAACTATCGGGAAAGGCTAAATACATTCCATGATCGATAGTGAACTAGTACCGTGAGGGAAAGGTGAAAAGCAGTCCGGGAGGACGGTGAAATAGAACTGAAACCACGTGCTTACAAGGACTCGGAGCCCGCAGACTTGCTTAACGGCAAGTCGGGGTGACGTGGTGCCTATTGAAGAATGAGCCAACGACTTATTGTCGGTTGCCGGTTAATCCCGTAAAACGGGAGGAGCCATAGGGAAACCAAGTGTTAATAGCGCGAGTCCGCCTTTCGAGGCGAGACAGGTAGTCGACAATAGACCCGAAGCCAAGCGAGCTTACCCTGAGCAGGATGAACTCCGCGGAAACGCGGCGGGAGGTCCGTACCGGTTGGTTGTTCAAAACCTTCGGATGACTTGGGGTAAGAAGTGAAAAGCTAATCGAGCTTGGTAATAGCTGGTTCTCTCCGAAATAGTTTTAGGACTAGCGCTGAGAAAAATTTTTACGGGGGTAGAGCTACTGGTTTGGTGGTAAAGGGCGCAAGCTCGGCCTCCGATTCAAACTCCGAATACCGTAAAGAAAGCTCAGTAGTCAGACTGTGGGGGCTAAGCTCCATGGTCGAAAGGGAAACAGCCCAGACCGCCATATAAGGTCCCTAAATCTTCGCTAAGTGTTAAAGGCAGTGTCACGCCGCTGACAGATAGGAGGTTGGCTCAGAGGTAGCCATCCTTTAAAAAGTGTGTAACAACTTACTATTCGATGGCGTGGTGCGCCGAAAATGTACCGGGGCTCAAGCGAAGTACCGACGATGCGGATTTTGCCCGCAAGGGCGAGATGGTAGGAGAGCATTTGGATTGCGCTGAAGGTCAACCCGTGAGGGAGACTGGAGCGATCTGAAGAGATAATGTTGGCATGAGTAACCCGCTTATTTAGTAAGAAACTAGATCCCCGAAAATCCAAGGTTTCCGTAGCAATGGTAATCAACTACGGGTTAGGCGGCCCTAAGGCAATGGCGAAAGCCGCAGCTGATGGACAGCCGGTTAATATTCCGGCCCTTCCGTTCGTTTCGATGGAGGGACGAAGCACAGTAGGTCGAGCGCCTTAATGGTTTGGCGTCTTTGACTAAGAGAGGACATTTAGGTAAATCCGAGTGTCATCCGCCTTCGGGCGGGCTCTCAAGGGTAAAAGAAAGGCGGAGGTTTTTCTCTGTCGATTCGATTGAGCGCGCTTCCGCGAAAAACTTCTAAGGTTAAACGGATGGAATCCGTACCGGAAACCGACACAGGTGGATAGGGCGAGTAGCCCAAGGGGTACGAGTGAGTTCTCCTTAAGGAACTCGGCAAAACAGCGACCGTAAGTTAGCGATAAGGTCTGCCCGCCTATGGCGGGCCGCAGCTAAAGAATCTCTGGCGACTGTTTATTAAAAACACAGCTCCCTGCGAACTCGTAAGAGGATGTATAGGGGGTGACGCCTGACCGATGCGAGAAGGTCAAGCTTGGGGGTTTGTTTCTGCCGCAAGGCAGGGATAAGCTCACTGAGTTAAGCCCTCGTCAATGTCCGCGGTAACTATAACCGTGTTAAAGTAGCGCAATTCCTTTTCGGGTAAGTTCCGAAGCGCATGAATGGCGTAACGATCAGAGAACTGTCTCAAGGAGAAGCTCGGTGAAAATGCGATTCCAGTGAAGACGCTGGATACCTGCAGCTAGACAAGAAGACCCCGGGAGCTTTACTGCAGCTTGGTATTGGCTCTATGACTTGGATGCGTAGCGTAGTGGTGAGAGATTGAAACTCCGTTTTCGGATGGAGCGGACTCGACGATGAAACAGCCATCTTTCAAGTTTTAGAATCTAACCTTAAAGGTAAAAACTATAGGGAACAGTGCCTGGTGGGCAGTTTTTCTGGGGCGGAATCCTCCCAAAGAGTAACGGAGGAATTTATAAGGTCGGCTAGGGCCGGATGGAAATCGGTCCGATTGTGTAAAGGCATAAGCCGGCTTAACTGCGAGACCTACAAGTCGAGCAGATGCGAAAGCAGAACTTAGTGACCCGACGGCTCTTTATAGAAAGGCCGGAGACAATGGATAAAAGCTACCCCGGGGATAACAGGCTGGTGATGCCCGAGCGTCCATAGCGACGGCATCGCTCGGCACCTCGATGTCGGCTCATCCTAGCGCGGGGCTGGAGAAGGTCCCAAGCGTGTGGCTGTTCGCCACTTAAAAGGATACGCGAGCTGGGTTTAAACCGTCGTGAGACAGGTTGGTCTTTATCTACTGCAGGCGTTAACCACTTGAGGGCAGTCGATCCTAGTGAACGCGAAAGCGTTTTGCTACTTTGCGAAGTAATTTGCAATGACAACTCGGCTAATAACGGTGAAGTCTTCGTTGATTTTTGATTCCCTTATTGGAATATTCTAAACATCGGTCCGTTTGGAATATGATATAATTTACTTGGGGACCAGAAACAAAAAGATAATACCGTGGGAAGTCGGCTCAAACTAAAAGATTTAGCTTATATTGCCGGTTTTTTGGATGGTGATGGTAGCTTGATGATACAAGTTAAGAAACGTTCTGATTCTAAAAAAGGTATTCGGATTATGCTTACAATCTGTTTTTATCAAGATACGCGACATGAAGAACCTTTATTGTGGATTCGTAGTGTTTTGAAGGTCGGATATTTCTCTCGTAGAAAAGATGGAATATCTGAGCTAAGAATAAACGGATTCAAGACAGTGGAAAGAGTTCTTATACAGCTTTTACCATTCATAAAATTCAAAAATAAACAGGCAAAAATGCTTTTAAAATCGGCTCATATTTTGCAAAGCAAAATGGGGAACGATCAAAAAAAGCAATTGGTTGAAAATATTCTTGCCGTACAATCGGAAAATTACGTGGCGAAGAGAAAGAAAACCAAAAGTGAGTTATTTCAATTGTTGGGCTTGACCCCGTAACGACTTAGTCGGTCTTAATAGACTGACAGACTTACGTAGATTGGAAAGCTAATTTATTGGCAGGTTTATGTAGGTAACACGCCGACACCCTATTATTTCTTTAGATATAAGGGTGAAGATATAGTCTGCGCTCCTGGAAACAGGGGACACATTCATATTAGTTAAAAGCTAGTTGAATCCGTGACGAGAGGACCGGATTGAACGAGCCTCTGGTCTATGAGCTTTGGTACCAACTGAATTGCTCAGTAGCTATGCTCGGAAGGGATAAACGCTGAAAGCATCTAAGCGTGAAGCCTAGCCCAAGATAAGGTGGAGGCCCCTAATAGATGATTAGGTTGATAGGTCCAAGGTGTAAGGCGGGTAACCGTTTCAGCCGAAGGATACTAAAAGGCCGCCGAATGAACCGATCATTTAGCAGCTTATTTATTTTGACTTTTCGTGAATTACAGAATAACATCTACTTGCTTGGTATTAACTGCAAGTTGACCCACCCGATCCCATTCCGAACTCGGAAGTGAAAGATTTGCAGAGCGATGATAGTCTTCACGGGCGAAAGTAGCTTTACCAGGTATTACCAAAAAAACCACCTAAACGGTGGCTTTTTTGACACAATCTCTAAATTTATACTGCAACATTTTCGCATTCGCTCGGAGTACCTGCTTCGCTCATCAATACACCTTCACTCACGCGAGAATCGTCTCGTTACGAAATTTAAAGATTGGGGTTCCCGATTGGACTTTTAAATGGGTATAATTTAATTTTGATTTGGAAATGTTTCAAGCAGTTAAAAGAGCGGATTGGATTCTTAACGCCGCAATTATTTTTCTCGCTTTGGCCGGTCTTTTGGTTCTTCTTTCTTCGTCACAAGACCTTTTCACAAAGCAAATTATTTTTTTGGGAATCGGAATGATTTTTCTCATTGCGACTCCCATGTTTGACTTAAGACACCTCGTAAATTACAGATGGCTTATTTTTTTAATCCTTGCGTTTAGCGTGCTTCTTCTCGTGCTTACTCATTTCGTGGGAGTGGAAGTAAACGGAAGCAAAAGCTGGCTAGATTTTAAATTCTTTAGGTTACAACCGTCCGAATTCGCGAAGGTCGCTCTTATAGTTGTTCTTGCTGCATTTTTTAGCGGAAGACACATAAGCATAAAGAGACCGATTATTATTCTTCAGTCTTTCGCGTATTTTGCGGTGCCGATGGGGCTTATCCTCATGGAACCGGATTTGGGATCGGCTTTAATCCTTTTCGGAATATGGTTCGGATTTTTATTAGTTGCCGGATTGCCGATAAAATACATTGCCGTAGGAGTCGCCCTTTTCGCACTCCTTGGAGTTATTGCCTGGAATTTCGGGCTTAAGGATTACCAGAAAGAGAGAATACTTGCGGTGTTTAATCCGGAAGCGGACCCACTTGGCGTAAATTACAACGTTATACAATCTAAAAACGCCATAGGATCGGCCGGAATTTTCGGAAAAGGATTTCGGCAAGGAGAAATAGTCCAGCTTGGATTTTTACCGGCCGCCCAAACGGATTTCGCCTTTGCTTCTTTTACCGAAGAATGGGGACTCTTAGGCGGGGGACTTGTGATAATTGCCTTTGCTCTAATGATGTGGCGCGTGGCTTTAATCGGTTCTACGGCGGGAGACAATTTCAGTAAGTTTATTTGTCTCGGGACTATGATATTCTTAGGATTACAGTTTGCGGTCAATATGGGGTCGGTTGTCGGATTTACTCCGGTCGTCGGCGTGGCTTTTCCTTTTCTGTCCGCGGGCGGGTCGAATCTTATAGCACTAATGTTTCTACTGGGAATTGTTCAGAATATTGCCGCGAGAAGATCGGTTTAAATCAACATTAATAGTTTCAATTATCGTGGTATTAGCCGTTGCCGCGATTGTTTACGTTTCCTCACCCAAAGAACCGCTTGTTTATCCGGTTAGAAAAATAACCATTCCCGAAGGACTGACTTCTTATCAAATAGATAAAATTCTTTTTGAGAATCATATCATTTCCGAAGAGGGATCATTTGCATCGCTTAAGGCAGATAAATTTAATGAGTATTGGTTTTTGAAAGGAGCCGATACGCTTGAAGGATTTCTTTTTCCAGATACGTACGAATTTTACGAAAATTCATCTCCCAAAGTCGTAGCCAGAAAATTTTTAGAAAATTGGAATGAGAAAGCATCGGTTCTTTTCGTGAGCAAAAGCGATGTTTTAGAGAAAGTCATAATGGCTTCTCTTATAGAAAAGGAGATACCAGATGATAAAGACGAGCGAGCGATTGCGGCGGGGGTAATTTTCAAGCGGATTAAAGAGGGGATACCGCTTCAGATTGACGCCACTCTTTGTTACATTAAGGATAAATATTGGTGCGACAAAGTTATCCCCAGCGACAAAGAGATAGATTCTCTTTATAATACGTATAAGAATAAAGGTTTGCCACCGGGACCCATATCAAATCCCGGACTTTCGGCCATAAAGGCGGCCCTTTTCCCGGAAGCTTCGGAATATTGGTATTTCATATCCGATCCAAAGACCGGCAAAACGGTCTTCGCCAAGACTCTTGACGAGCACACTCAAAATATCGTTAAATACCTGAGATAAACTCACCCCTTTAGCCCAAAGACCAGTTTGGAGGGTTTTTTATTGTCCAATGCCAAAACAAAAAACCAGAGTTTTTTCCTCGCACCCCGGTTCTTTCGTTAAGGAACCGGATCTCGTCTCAATACAGACGGATTCGTTCAATTGGTTTAAAGAAAAAGGCTTAAAAGAGCTCTTAAAGGAGGTTTCTCCCATAAGCGACTACTCCGGCAAAGAGTTTGAGCTGCATTTTAAGGATTTTTATTTTGACGAGCCGAAATTCGGAATAGAAGAGGTTAAAGACAAGGCGTTGACTTACGAAGCTCCTCTCCGGATGAAAGTGGAGCTTCAGAACCTCATTACTAAGAAAAAAACGGAGCAGGAGATATATTTCGGCGATTTTCCCATAATGACCAAGCGGGGCACTTTTATCATAAACGGCGTTGAGCGCGTCATAATTTCCCAGCTTGTTCGCAGTCCCGGCGTTTATTTTACCGCCGATAACGTTCGCGGAAATAGACTCTTCGGGGCGAAGGTGATTCCGAACAGAGGAGCCTGGATAGAATTCGCCACGGATTATGACGGAACAATACAAGTTAAAATTGACAGACGCAGGAAGGTGCCGGTAACTTCTTTTCTTCGCGTATTCGGTTTTGCGACCGATGAAGAAATAAAAGCCGCTTTTGCCGAAGGAAAAGAATCAGAGTACATAGAAGCCACTTTAAAGAAAGATGCGGCGAAAACTCCTGCCGAAAGCTACATGGAAATATATAGGAGGCTCCGGCCGGGCGATCTTGCGACCGCTGATGCCGCCAAATCTCTCATTGACTCAATGTTTAAGAGAGACGACAGATACGATCTTTCCGAAGTCGGAAGATTTAAGATAAGCCAAAGATTAGAGACGGGAGAAACTTCGGAAAGACTTTTGGGTCAGGACGACGTCATTAAAATAATAAAAGAAATAATCGCTTTAAACGAAGACCAGAGAGCGAAAGAGGACGACATAGATCATTTGGGAAACAGAAGAGTTCGCGCGGTGGGAGAGCTTTTGCAAATGAGAATGAGATTGGGATTCAGCCGAATGAGAAGAATAGTCCAGGACAGAATGTCCACGCTTGAAAAAGCGACTCTCACGCCAGTGCAACTCGTAAACGTTCGTCCGCTTATCGCTTCTGTCCGCGATTTCTTCGCTACGAGCTCAATGTCTCAATTTATGGATCAGGTAAATCCCTTGACCGAACTTGAACACAAGAGAAGGATTTCCGCATTGGGCCCGGGAGGACTCACTAAAGAAAGAGCCGGATTTGAAGTAAGAGACGTTCATCCTTCCCATTACGGAAGACTTTGTCCGATCCAAACGCCCGAAGGACAAAACATCGGTCTCATAAACTATCTTTCAATATTTGCCCGCACGAACAAACACGGATTCATAGAAGCGCCTTACGTAAAACTTGAGAAAGGAAAACTCTCAAAAGAAATCGTATGGATGGACGCTTTTGAAGAAGAAAAACATAAAATAGTCCATTCGGGAGAAAAACTTGATCTGGAAAAAAACACGCTTGCGAACAAGATAGTTGAAGCCCGCTATCAAGGAAAACCTATAAACATCCCGAGAGATGAAGCGGACCTGTTAGACGTTTCGCCTTCCGAAATTCTTTCAGTCGGAGCTTCGCTCATACCGTTTTTGGAAAACGATGACGCGAAACGCGCGCTCATGGGATCAAACATGCAAAAACAAGCCGTTCCTTCTCTTAAACCCGAGATTCCGCTTGTCGGTACCGGAATGGAAAAGAAAGCCGCGTACGATTCCGGACATGTCATCATCGCCGAAGAAGATGGTACGGTTACCGCGGTTGACGCGTCGCGTATAGTCGTTTTGAACGACGAGGGCAAGAAGCACGAATACAAACTGGAGAAATTCAGAATGACGAACCAGTATATCGCTTTTTCTTACAAGCCTGTTGTCATGATCGGAGACAAAATCAAAAAAGGAGACGTGATAGGAGACGGGCCGTCAACGAAAGACGGAGTTCTTGCCTTGGGGCAAAATTTAATGGTGGCTTTCGTATCTTGGGAAGGAGCCAATTATGAAGACGCGATCATCGTTTCCGAGAGGGTCGTGGAACAGGACAGATATACGTCCGTTCACATAGAAGATTTCATTTGTGACGTTCGGGACACGAAGTTGGGCCCCGAAGTAACGACTCCCGACATTCCGAACGTTTCCGAAGATAAGCTTAAGAATTTGGACGAAGAAGGCATTGTTCGCATCGGCGCCGAAGTTCTGGCAGGAGATATTTTGGTCGGTAAAATTTCGCCGAAAGGAGAAGCGGAACTTACCTCCGAAGAAAGACTTTTACGCGCGATATTCGGAGAAAAAGCGAGGGATGTTAAAGACGCTTCGCTTATCGTTCCGCACGGAAAAAGCGGAAGAATAGTGGGCGTCCGGATTTTTGACAGAGAAAAGGGAGATAAGCTTGATCCGGGAATCATAAGAAGAATTCAAGTTCAAGTCGCTTCTCTCAGAAACATTCAAGCAGGAGATAAAATGGCCGGAAGGCACGGAAACAAGGGCGTTATCTCGCAAATCAGGCCAGTGGAAGACATGCCTTTCCTTGAAGACGGAACGCCGGTGGACATCATATTAAATCCGCTCGGAGTCGCGAGCCGAATGAACTTGGGACAAATTTTGGAAACACATTTGGGTTGGGCGGCGGAAAAGTTGGGATACTTAGCGCACACTCCGGCGCTTGCTGGCGCTTCGGAGGAAGAAATAAGAGAAGAGCTTAAAAAAGCGGGAATACCGGATGATGGAAAAGTTCCTCTTTATGACGGACGAACGGGACAACTCTTTAACGGCAAAGCGACTGTCGGCCGGATATACATGCTTAAATTGAACCACATGGTGCTTGATAAAGTGCATATGAGATCAATCGGCCCGTACAGTCTTATTACCCAGCAACCTTTGGGCGGAAAAGCTCAATTCGGAGGACAAAGATTCGGAGAAATGGAAGTGTGGGCGCTTGAAGGATACGGCTCGTCCCATACTCTTCAGGAAATGCTAACCATAAAATCGGATGACGTGCTCGGACGATCGGCCGCTTACGAAGCGATCGTGAGGGATGAAAAAATAAAACAGCCGAACATTCCCGCGACCTTTAACGTCATGACAAGCGAACTTAAGGCATTGGGCTTAAACATTGAACTTCTTTCTGAAGGAGAAGAATCGGGACAGTCTCACCGCCGAAGAAGTACAGGTGCGGGAGGCGAGAATGAAGAAACCGATGGAGAAGAAGCGTAAAAAAACAAATGGATAACTTCAATTTCAATTCAATAAGATTAAAGGTTGCTTCTCCCGAGGAAATAAGGAGATGGTCTTACGGCGAGATAACGAAACCGGAAACCATCAATTACCGAACTCAACGTCCCGAAAAAGATGGTCTTTTTTCGGAACGCATTTTCGGCCCCACCAAAGATTACGAATGTTATTGCGGAAAGTATAAGAAAGTCCGCTATAAGGGGATCAAATGCGACAAGTGCGGAGTTGAGGTAACGAGAGCGTCCGTGAGACGCGAGCGAATGGGACACATCAGTCTCGCCGCTCCGGTTGCCCATATTTGGTTTTTGAGGAGTGTACCGTCAAGAATCGGACTTGCCATAAACGTTCCCGTCTCAAAACTGGAAAAGGTTATTTATTACGCGGCGTTTATCGTTACCCAGGTTGACGAAGAAAGAAGAAAAGCGGCCCTCGGCGAAATTGATAAGGAACTTAAATCTCGCCGGAGAATGGAAGACGAGATAAAGGATGAGCTTGAAGTGGCGGCGGAACAAACCCGCCAGACTTTAAAAGATCTTCGCCCGGGAATGGTTCTCTCGGAAACGGAATATTATTCCCTCTCAAGAAGATTCGGAGACGTTTTCGTTTCCATGAGCGGAGCGGAAGGCGTTCGGAAAGTACTTGAGGACGTAGATATAGACAAGGAAATCAAGGCGATAGAAAAGGAATTCGGCAAGACCGAAGACGCCAACCGCAGACAGCATCTCTCGCGAAGGCTCAAATTCTTTACGGCGATGCAGCGAAGCGGCGTTCGTCCCGAGTGGATGATAATGACGGAACTTCCGGTTCTCCCTCCCGATTTAAGACCGATGGTCGCGCTTGACGGAGGCAGATACGCGACTTCGGACTTGAACGATCTTTACAGAAGGGTCATTAACCGGAACAACCGTTTGAGAAAGCTTTTGGAACTTAACGCTCCGGATATTATCGTTGTGAACGAAAAAAGAATGCTTCAGGAAGCCGTTGACGCCTTAATAGACAATACGGCGAGAATGGGAAGAGCGCAGCTCACTTCAAGAAGAAGACCGCTTCGTTCTCTCGCGGACATGCTTAAAGGAAAACAGGGAAGGTTCAGACAGAACCTTTTGGGAAAGCGCGTGGACTATTCGGGAAGGTCCGTTATCGTTGTCGGTCCGAAACTTAAATACGATGAATGCGGTATTCCCAAGAAAATGGCGCTGGAACTTTTCAAACCGTTTGTCATCAGCAAAATTTTAGAAAGGGGACTGGCGCACAACGTAAAGAACGCGAACCGCTTGATAGAGTCCGGCCCGGCGGAAGTCTGGGAAATATTGGAAGAAGTCATAAAGAACAGATACGTGCTTTTAAACAGGGCGCCGACTCTCCACCGACTTGGTGTTCAGGCTTTCAGGCCCAACTTGATTGAGGACCTTACGGTGCAAATTCCGCCTCTCGTATGTTCCGGGTTCAACGCCGACTTTGACGGGGACCAAATGGCCGTTCATTTGCCGCTTACCGAAGAGGCGCAAAAAGAAGCGGACACTTTGATGCTTTCCTCCAAAAACATCCTGAAGCCGGCTTCGGGAAGTCCGGTTCCGGGACCGTGGAACGACATAGTATTGGGACTCTTTTATCTCACCGAGGAAGAAAAAGACGCACCTCAAGCAGGCAAAATTTTCGGAAGCAAAGAAGAGGCCAAGCTTGCTTATGAATTCGGCGAAGTGGGACTCAAGGCGCCGATCAGCATCGGAAAAGAACTTAACACTACGGTTGGCAGGATAATCTTCAACGAAGCCATTCCCGCCGATTTCGGGTACGTAAATCACGCCATAACGAAAAAAGCCTTAAATCAGCTGTTTGCGAGCGTAATAGAAAAGTACGGATTCGCCGAAACAAATGAAATTTTGGATAAAATTTCCCAGCTTGGTTTTCAGTATGCCACTCTCTCGGGGATTACCTGGAGCATATCCGATCTCAAAGTGCCTCAAGAGAAGAAGGCGATAATCGCCGAGGCCCATGAAAAAGTAGAAACCGTCGACGAACAGTATCAAGAAGGTCTTTTGACCGATGAAGAAAGGAGAGCGAGGGTCATTGAAATTTGGAATGACGCGAAATCGCAAGTCGAAAAAGTCGTCCCAACGGCGCTCGACCCTAAGAGTTCCGTTTATAAGATAATCTCTTCCGAAGCGAGAGGCAGTTGGGAACAGATAAATCAGATGATGGGTATGAGAGGTCTCGTGAAAAATCCGAAAGGAGAGACCATGGACGTGCCGGTTACGTCCTCTTATAAGGAAGGGTTTACGCCTCTTCAGTATTTCAATTCCGTTCACGGAAACAGAAAGGGTTTGGTTGACACCGCCTTGAAAACCGCCGAAGCGGGATACCTTACGAGACGCATGATTGACGTGGCACAGGACGTAATAATCAGGGAAGAAGATTGCAAAACGAAAGATAGCATAGAAGTTCTTCGCGAAGACGGAATGGAATACGGACACAAGTTCTCCGATAGAATATTCTCGCGCGTTTTGGCGGAAGACGTAAAATCCGGCAGGAAAACGATCGCTAAAGCCGGTGAACCGGTAACGATGAAACTGGCAAAAGAAATAGAAGAGTCGGATGTTACGTCGGTAAAGATCAGATCGGTTTTGACGTGCAAGACTCTCTATGGAGTCTGCGCCAAGTGTTACGGATTGGATTTGGGACACAATAGGCCGATTAAAATCGGAGAAGCGGTGGGCATAGTCGCCGCGCAATCAATCGGCGAACCGGGAACGCAGCTGACTTTGAGAACCACTCACTCGGGAGGCGTCGCTCGCGCGGACATAACTTCCGGTCTTCCGCGCATTGAAGAACTTTTTGAAGTTCGGACGCCGAAAGGAAAAGCGGCTCTCGCCGAATTTGACGCAGTGGTTGATTCCATTGAGGAAAAAGGAAATGCGCGCATAGTTCGCCTTAAGGCAATCGGCGGCAAATCCAAAAAAGAAAAAACGGTGGAATATCAATTCCCGAGAGTCATTCTCTTGAACGTTGAAACCGGCCAGACGATAGAAAAAGGAACGGCGATATCGGAAGGGAGCTTGGACTTAAAAGAACTTTATGCCTTAAAAGGGAAAGAAGCTATTTATCGGTACATAATCCAGGAAGTTCAGAGAATATATCTTTCCGAAGGAGCCGGAATAAACAACAAGCATATTGAGATTATAATCAAGCAGATGTTCGGTCGGATAAGAGTTACGGACCCAGGAGAAAGCGAGTTCGTGACGGGAGAAGTGATGGATAAGTCCAAATTCTTTGAAACAAACAGGGAAATTAAAAAAGCGGGGAAAGTACCGGCGCGAGCGGAAGAATTGCTTTTGAGCATCACAAAATCGGCTTTGACTTCAGAAGGATTCTTGGCGGCGGCGTCTTTCCAAGAAACCGCGAGGGTCCTCGTCGGGGCGGCAAGCGAGGGAAGAGTAGATGGTCTCAAAGGACTTAAGGAAAACGTCATTATCGGACGACTCTTGCCGATAGGAACGACATATCGTAACGAATTTCCGCTTACGGAAACTCTGGAAAATACCGCCGAAGAAGACGCTTCAAAAGAAAAGGCTCACTCTGAAGAGAAATTGACAGAAGATTAGTCGTTTGATAGTTTGAGTCAATGTCAGAGGAGAAAAAACCGTACGAAATAGCGTTTCTTGCAAGAACCGAGGCTGATAAAGAAGCCGTGTTGAGGGTTCTTGCGCAAATCGGCGCCGAAAATATCTCGGAGGGAAAATTTTCGGAAATCAAGCTTGCTTATCCGATCAAGAAACAAACATCGGCTTTTTTCGGTTCCGCCACGTTTGAATCGGTGCCGAACGCGGTTTTAAAAATAGACGAACCGCTTAAGTTCGCGGAGGGCGTGCTCCGGCACATTCTCGTAACTCCTCCCACCAAAAAGTACGTTCCTCGTTTTTCGGGAGTACAAAGAGAGGAGGAAATTCAGCCTGAAACAAAACCTATGGCAGAAGAAGAGAAGGAGAATTTACCCGAAGCCGAAGTGGCGGAGAATAAAGAGGAATATCCAGGCGGAGGCAAAGTGGATGAAGCCGCTCTTGATGAAAAACTTGCAGAAATACTAAACAGCGCGAAATAACCCATGAATTTAAACAAGGTATTCATAATGGGAAGATTGACGGCAGACCCCGAGATCAGAACGACTCCGATGGGTGACCGGGTGACTACCTTAAGCATTGCCACGAATCGAGTTTGGAGCGATAAATCCGGCGGTAAAAAAGAAGCGGCGGAATTTCACAACGTGGTTTTATGGGGCAGACAAGCGGATGTTGCCGGCCAATTTTTGATTAAAGGCAGTATTGTTTTCGTTGAAGGAAGACTTCAAACGAGAAGCTGGCAGGGAAAAGACGGAGTTACGCGAAGAGTAACGGAAATCATCGGCGAGAGAATGCAACTCGGACCAAGACCCATGGGAGCTTCCCGAGGGGGAGAAACATTCAAGAGAGGAAACGATGTTTCAGAAGCGGAAAGGGATGAATTCGCGAAGGACGAACCGTCAGGCCAGGAAGTGCCGGTCATAGAGATGGGGGATGACGGCGAGATAAAGCCCGAAGATTTGCCTTTTTAAGATTAATAGTGGTAAAGTAGGACACTAATGGAAAGACAGTGTTTTTTCTGCTCGCAAAACCTTGTAGACATAGACTATAAGGACACCGACATACTGAAAAGATTCGTGTCGGGTCAAGCGAAAATAATAGATCCGAAGCATACTGGCGTTTGCGCCAAGCATCAGAGAAAACTCGCACAAGCTATAAAAAGAGCGAGGTTTATGGGTCTTTTGCCTTATATTAAGAACTAGCATATATGCCATTTCCTTTTGAAGAAACCGCGGTAAGAACCGTTTTTACCGCTATCAGTCACGCTTCTTTTTTGAAGCCGATAGTGGTTTTTGTCGGTTCGGTTTTGCCGTGGGTGATCGCTTTGTGGTTTGTCGTAACGGTCTTTCGCATCAAAAGCTTTAAGCTTAAATTTTATTATTTTGCGCTAGCAACAATAGCCATAATTATTTCGCGCGGAATAATCACGGAAATGCTCTACAGTTTATTTTATTCGCCTCGTCCTTTTGAATTTTTCGGCATATCGCCCGTGATATCGCACGCGCTTAAGAGCGGAATGCCGTCCGGACACATGGCCTGGCTCGTTCCCATTGCGTTTTCTTTTCTTTCCATGCGGAGAAGGACGGGTATTGTTGCCGCATCTCTCGTGGCTCTCGTAGGGATAGCGAGAATAATAGGGGGAGTGCATTGGCCGTCGGATATCGTTATAGGTATTGTCGTGGGGATAGTCGGATTCGTGGTTGCGAGAGCCATATTGCCCGCCAAACTATCCGTGGAACATCTGAAAAAAGCGGAGATAGACGAAGAAAAGAATTCGGTTTAAAATTCAAAACATGAACAAAATTTTGGAAAAATATTCCGTTCCTTTTGCGATAATCATAGCCGGTCTTTTTGTGGCCGGAGCTGTTTTAATCGGAAAATTTTATAATCCCAAAAGCCAGCTTGCGGATGTGAGCAAAGGCGTTTACGGAGACACGGAAGAAGATACGCCGTATCTAAACGCTTTGCCAGTAACTGACGCGGATCACATATTCGGAAATAAAGACGCGGAAATTAAAGTGGTGACTTACGCCGACATGGAGTGTCCGTATTGTATCAGTTTTGAGAGCACTATGAGATCGGTCGTGGAACAATATGACGGAAAAGTGGCGTGGGTTTACAGACATTTTCCGCTAGATTTCCATGTGAACGCGATGCCTGCGGCAGTAGCCGCGGAGTGTGTTTCTGACTCAAAGGGAGAAGAAAGCTTTTGGCAGTTTATGAGTAAGTTTGCTTTTCAATCGGAAGCGAGCAGTGGAGACGAGAAGATAGACGTAAAAGCTATCGCCTTATCTCTTGGCGTGGATGCAAACGCTTTTGACACTTGTTACAGTTCCAATAAATTTGCGAATAAAATAACCGATGACGCGAATAACGGATTTGAAGCGGGCTTAGAAGGGACGCCTTATAGCGTGGTATTTGCCGATAACAAGCCCGTGGGAACGATAGACGGAGCCTATCCGTTGGAAGACGTCAAAGCGACGATTGATTCGTACTTATAATAATCTCAAATCTCAAAACGCAAAACTGACGTAGCTCCGCATAAAAGCGGGGCTTTTGTATTTTTATTCGGTGCCGCCGAACGTTACACTTTTCCATCAGCAAAACAAAAAGAGTCTCAAAGACTCTTTTTATGTGCCGCCGGTCGGACTTGAACCGACATGAGTTGCCCCACACGATTTTGAGTCGTGCGCGTCTACCATTCCGCCACGGCGGCGTTTTTGCGCAGATAAATCCTAACCTTTTTAAATACCGATAATCAAGATTTAAACGATTGAGACGCTTCTTGATTCAATGGTATATTTATTAACGTAATGCCTCGTATCATTGCGGTTTGCAATCAAAAAGGGGGGGTTGGAAAGACCACCACTGCGGTTAATTTAGGAGCCTGTATCGCCATGACTGGTCGGAAAGTGCTGCTTGTTGATTTTGATCCGCAAGCGAATGCCAGTTCCGCCGTGGGATCTACGGGATTAGAAGACAAAAACATTTATCACGGGATATTGGGATATGCCGAGCCGGCAGAAACGATAAAAGCATCTCAAATCCCGAATTATTTTTACATTCCTTCTGGGCCGCATTTGTCCGGTGCGATGGTGGAGCTTGTAAACGTAGAGGGTCGGGAATTTTTTTTGAAAAATTTTCTGGCCAAGATAACCGGATATTACGACTATGTAATAGTAGATTTGCCGCCGAGCCTTAGCCTTTTAACCATAAACGGTCTTTTGGCTTCTGAAGAGGTGATAATTCCCGTACAAGCCGAATATTATTCGCTTGAAGGATTAAGCCATCTTTTGGAAACGATGGAGATGATCAAACAGAACATGGGACATAATCTCAAAGTGTCGGGAGCGGTGATAACCATGTTTGACCGGTGGGAACAACTTTCACAAGAAGTGGCAAAAAATTTAAGAGCGAATTTTCCTTATCCGGTGTTTGAAACGGAAATACCTCGGTCGGTACATCTTGCGGAAGCGCCGAGTTTTAACCAGCCGGTATCTCTTTACGCGCCGGATTCAGCGGGTGCCGAAGCGTATCGAGAATTTGCCGAAGAAGTCTTAAGACAAGAGCGAACGTTTGGAGAAGGAGGGAGTATTGTTCCATAATTAGTAAGTACAGAAAAAATGTTAGGAAAAGGATTAGAATCGTTAATACCTTCCGGTGGATATAAGAACGGCGAAGAAAATAAATCAGGGCCGGTTTTAGGGCGTGAAGTTCCGGCTCCGGCAGTACAGGAATCTCGCACTCCTAGTTCCATGCCGCAGCCCATACTTCCAGACTATGGATACAAGACTTCATCATTTCCCGTAGAGGTAAGTGAAACTAAGCCGGCGATTAGAGAAGAACTGTCTTCCGCTCAAGGTTACGAAAAAACAAGTCAAAACGAGCCGGAGGCGGACTACTCGCGCGGGCAGGCTTCGGTATTCCAGATTGAAGTTGAAAAGATATTTCCAAATCCTCATCAACCGAGAAAACACTTTGACGAGGAGTCTCTAGGCGAACTTGCAAGTTCCATAAGGGAGTTCGGGATCATTCAACCGCTGGTTGTAACGAAAGTTCTAAAGGAGACGGAGAACGGAACGGAAGTAACCTATCAGCTTATTGCGGGAGAACGAAGACTAATGGCCGCCAAAAAAGTCGGCTTGAGAACGGTGCCGGCCGTAATAAAACAGGTGGGATTGGACAGGGAAAGACTGGAGCTTGCGATAATAGAGAACGTCCAAAGAGAAAATCTGAATCCGCTTGAAGCGGCGAGAAGCTTCGCGAGGCTCCAAGACGAATTCGGACTGACGCAGAGAGAAATTGCCGCGAGAATCGGGAAGAGCAGGGAAACGATTGCGAACACTTTGAGACTTCTGAATTTGCCTTCCGAAATACAGCAAGCTTTAGACGAAGGAAAAATAAACGAAAGCCACGCGCGCCTACTTTTGCAGATAGAAGACATATCAAGACAGCGAGAAATGTTTCAATCAATACTTAGGTCCAGGCCTTCGGTTCGGGAGCTTAAGGCGACTATCAGAAGAGCGAAAACGAATCCGGCGAGTTACTCGGCATCCAGACTTAATCCGGAACTAATGTCTCTGCAAACGAGACTTGAAGAACATTTGGGTACGAAAGTAGAGATAGACGATGAAGGAAACAGGGGAAAGATAACGATAAATTATTATTCCCCGGAGGAACTAAACGCTTTAATTGATAGGCTCTCGGGAGAGGATTTTTAGACGAACCGATATTCTATTTCTTTTATTTCCTTCAGACCCTTTAGCTTAAGTATCAGCTTCTGGACTTTATTCAAATTGTCCGTATCGCAAACGACTTTAATCGCGCAGAAACCTTTGCGTTCTTCGCTCAAGGAATTAATGCTTACAATGCTTATATGGGAACGGGAAACTATGCCCGAAACGTCTTTAATCAGGCCGATTCTGTCTTTTGCCTCCAGACGAAACTCGGTTTTCCGTTTTTCGGCCGTAAAAGCCATTCCTGTTTTTTGACTGAAAGCTTTTCTGATATGGGCTTTCGCTTCGCTTGTACGAACGAATTCAAGCCACGAAGACGAGGGCTTCTTTCCTTTTTGAATTATTATTTGAACTATGTCGCTTGATTTGAGTTCGTGATGAAGAGGAACCAATTCGCCGTTTATTTTTGCTCCCACGCATTGATCTCCGATGGCCGAATGGATCCGGTAGGCGAAATCCACGGGCGTGGAACCGGCGGGTAAATCTATCACTTCTCCTTTGGGAGTGAGAGCGAATATGCGGTCTTTAAAGAAATCAATTTTCATTGAATCAATGAATTCTTCCGGATTAACCGCTTCATCCTGCCAGGAGCGAAGCCTTTTAACCCATTCAACGTCGGTATTTTTGGCAACAGAGGCAATGCGTTTTATGTAACTCTTCTCTCCCTTTTTTTCTTCATACGACCAATGAGCGGCAATTCCGTTCTCCGCTTCTTCGTGCATCTGAAGCGTTCTTATCTGAAATTCAACCGGTTTTTCGCCGGCGGCGATAACGACCGTGTGGAGACTCTTGTATCCGTTCGGTTTGGGAACGGCGATGTAATCTTTTATTCTTCCTGGGACGGGAGGCCAAAGCTTGTGGATTACGCCCAAGGCGGCATAACAGTCCGCCACGGTTTCCAGGATTATGCGAAAAGCCACGAGATCGTATATTTTTTCAATATCCATGTCGTAGCGAAGCAGTTTTTTATAAAGACTGGAATACCTCTTGGCGCGGAAATCCAAGCTTATCGGTTTAATGTTGGCGTCAGAAAGAGCTTTGACGACTATGGGTTTCAACCGAGCGAGATATTTTTCCCGGTCTTCATATTTAGTTTGGACGTTCTTACGGAGCCACTCGTGCGCTTCCGGGTTGACATAGGGAAACGCGAGGTCTTCAAGTTTCCCGCTCAAGTGTTGCATTCCAAGACGGTATGCCAGGGGAGCGTATATTTCGTAAGTCTCAAGAGCGATTCGGTGCTGTTTTTCGGGAGGTAAGTATTTGAGCGTTTGCATATTGTGATATCGATCGGCGAGTTTTACGAAAAGCACGCGAATATCTTCGCTTGAAGCGAGAATCAGTTTTTTAATGTTTTCTTTTTGAAGTTCCGCGCCACGGTATTTGATATTGCCGAGTTTGGTTACGCCCTCGACGATGAACGAAACGGTTTTGCCGAAAGTTTCCTCCAGTTCTTTTCTCATATCGGGAGCGTCTTCCAAGACGTCATGAAGAAGGCCCGAGGCTATCGTTTCGTCATCAAGATGCCAAGAAAGCAAAATATCCGCCGTTTTTCTGGGGTGCTCAAAATAAGGCTCTCCGGACGCTCGTCTTTGTCCTTTATGCGCGCGCTCGGCAAAAACGTAGGCTTTGCCTATTAGCGAAAGCGGTTCGTCTTTTGCGGTTTCCTTGACACCCATAACACCGAATATAGCCCGAGTAAGAGAGACTTGTCTATTTGTCTTACGGTCTGGCTATACTCCAGGTGTCGTTAACTTCGGGAACTACTTCAGAGGAAGTGTATAAAGGCTTATCCTTGTAAGCCATTTGGATTGATCCATCTTTGCGTGTGAAAAACGATACGGCGGTTTTGCCAATGTAGGAACCGATTGAAAAACCTTCGGTTAGTATGAAAGGAGGGTGTTTCGCGGCGCACTCGTTTTCGCAATTGCTCGTGAGATTTCCGTCTTCGCTAAAGAAATAAAGCGTTGCGCCCGCTCGGTCAACCAATATCGGGCCTAAATTACTGTCAATGCGAACGCGAATATCGGCTTCTTCGTTAACGGGAAAATCAACTTTCGTGAGGTCAAGAGAATTCAGGTCGACTTCTTCTCTTTTGTTCGTATCTGTCGCGGCCGGCGCGGCGGTTTTTATTTTCGGCAAAACGACGTTTGCGTAAACAACGTAGCCGGCGACGGCAACGACTAAAGCGGCACCTATGATTACCAAAATCTTTTTAGCGTTCATGTTACTTCCATTATACCAATAACGGTCAACTGAGGACTTGTGGAATAAATTATGAAGCTTCTTCCTTCGTTGTTCCGGGACGGGTCCAACTCGCAAAATCGCAGTCGGGGTATCTGCTGCAACCGTAGAACATTCTTCCTTTTCTCGTTCTCTTGGGAATGACTTTTCCTTCTTTGCATTTCGGACAAATCATCTCTTCTCCGGATTCGGTCTTTAAGGCTACCGGCGCCAGTTTTTTGGTGTTCTTGCATTCCGGGTAGCCGGTGCAAGCGAGAAAACGACCGAAGCGTCCTCTCTTGATAACCATCGGTCGGCCGCATTTTTCACATATTTCATCGGTCGATTCGTCCATGTTTTCTTTCTCAACTTCCTCGTATTTCTTTTCCAAATTTCGGGCAAAAGGTCCGTAAAAATCGGCTATCACTTTTTTCCATTCTTTACGTCCAAGAGCCACTTCATCAAGTTTGTTTTCCATCTCGGCGGTGAATCCGATATCCACTATTTCGGGGAAATGCTTCGTGAGCAGTTCGTTCACTTTTTCCCCGATATCCGTGGGGACAAATCTTCTTTGTTCGTTTTTTTCCACGTATCGCCTCGTCTGAATGACGGAGATTGTCGGCGCATACGTTGACGGACGTCCGATGCCGAACTCTTCCAACGTTTTAATAAGGCTTGCTTCGTTGTATCGCGCCGGCGGTTCAGTTTCATGGCGCTCGCTTAAAGCGTTTAAGATATCAACGGAGGAACCTTTACGGAGATCGGGGAGAGACTTTTCTTCAAATTTTGAGGGCCAGATTTTAAGATAGCCGTCAAATTTAATTGAACTGCCGGAAGCGGAGAGGATATATCGTCCCGATTCTATGAGTATTCTTTTTGCGGAAAAAACGGCGTCAGGGCATTGAGAGGCCATAAATCGGCGCCAAATAAGATCGTACAGTTTTTTGCTTCGGGCGTCTTCGCTCAAATTTTCGGCAAGCAAATTCGGGTCGGTCGGTCTTATGGCTTCATGCGCTTCCTGCGCCGATTTGGATTTGGTTTTCCAATTGCGCGGAGCGTCTGCCGAATAATCATTGCCTAAATTTTCATTAAGCCACGACTTTGCCGCAGCTGTGGATGAAGAAGAGAGATTCAAAGAATCAGTCCTCATATAGGTAATGTGACCTTCTTCATATAAATGCTGGGCGATCATCATGGTCATTTTGGCGCTCATGCCCAATCTTTTAGAACACTCCTGTTGTAAGGTACTTGTCGTAAACGGAGGATAGGGCGAACGAGATATTTCTTTTTCTTCCGCGGACACTACTTTGCACGAAGATTTTTTAAGTTCGGATACGATACTCTTCGCCAGCGTTTCATCCTTAATGCCCGGTTTCTGAATGGATTTGCCTCCGATTTTCAGAAGCAATGCCTCAAAATTTTCATCCGGTTTTCCGAATATGCCTTTGATCGTGTAGTAAATTTCGGGAACGAATTTTTTGATTTCTTCCTCTCTTTCCACGATTAAGCGTACGGCAACCGATTGGACCCTTCCCGCCGAAAGATGTCCCATTATTTTTTTCCAAAGAAACGGGGAAATTTTGTACCCGACCAAACGATCAAGAACTCTTCTTGCCTGTTGCGCGTTTACCAGACTGATTGATATTTTTCGCGGATGCGAAAGAGCTTCTTTTATCGCTTCGGGAGTAATTTCGTGGAAAGCGATACGCTCGTATTTTTTGCCGTTCAGATCCAAAGCTTCCGTAAGGTGCCAGGCGATGGCTTCTCCTTCGCGGTCTTCATCGGTCGCGAGAATAACTTTGGGAGCGACCGCCGCTTCCTTTTTTAATTCGTTTACCCTCTTTCTGTTTTTCGTGGGGATGATGTACTCTGGGTCAAAGTTGCCTTCGGTATCAATTCCCAGTTTGGATTTGGGAAGATCTCTTACATGGCCGTAAGAGGATTCAATTTTGAATTCATTACCGATAAACCCGCTTATCGTGCGGGCTTTAGTCGGGGACTCTACTATGACGAGAGTCCGTCCATCAGCTGTTTTTTGCTTAGTTTTGGCCATTATCGGTTTTTGGGACTTACGGCATACCCGCTCGGGGTTTCTATTATAAGCTCGCTAATTATAAGCTCTGTTAACGCCGAGAGTACTTTTGGCGGTTCAAGTTTAGTCGCAGATATTATTTTGTCAATCGGAACGGAAAATTGGGATTTTGAAACGAACTCTAATATTATAGCGGCATTGTCCGAAAGATCTTCAGTGCTCGTGATTTTCGGGGAGCGTTTTTTAATTCCCAAATCCAATAAAACATCCTCCGGCGAAGAGACAAGACGGGCGCCGTCCCGCAGGAGCGCGTGAGACCCTTTGTAATTCGGGTGCGTTACGGGCCCCGGAACAACAAAGACCTCACGTCCCTGTTCCGCCGCCCAGGAAGCCGTGGAAATAGCGCCGGATTTAAAAGGCGCCTCAATGATGATTACCGCTTGAGAGAGGCCGCTTATTATTCGATTTCTTCTTAGAAATATTTCGGGATTGTACGGAATGTCTTCTTCAAATTCCGAGACAATGGTTCCTCCGGCGCGAATAATTTCTTCGGCAAGAGCGGTGTTTGCGGTCGGATATACTTTGTTTACGTTGCCCGCGAGAACCGCTACCGTTCTACCGTGTGCCGACAAACAACCGCGATGCGCGGCGGAATCAATTCCGAAAGCCAGTCCGGAGACGATGGGGATACCGGCCTCTGCCAAAACAGCCGCGAATTTTTCGGCGATCAAAAGTCCTTCGGTGCTCGCTTTTCTCGTGCCGACAATCGCTATTCCCGAAAAATCATCTTCAAGCTCTTGGCCTTTCAGGAATAAATTTTCGGGACAACCGGAAATCTCCGATAAAATCCTGGGGAAACGACTCATTCGTGTTATTATAAAAGTATATCTCGGAGTCTCAATCTCTTCTATTGCGCTTGTAAATTTACGTTCAAAAGGAATGACAGAGTTTAGGAAAAAAGTTCTTATACAGTTCGGAATAGCCGCCATGCTGTTTACCGCTATTTCGGGACTCATGGTATACGTGTGGAGCGATTTTGAGTCGGTGGGCGGATCAATAGAAACGACTATGAACGCGGTTGCAACAAGAACGCAGGCGATCGGCAGCTTGAGTACGTTACGAGAGGACGCCGGAAAAGCAGAAGAGGCGACAAACCGGTTAAGAAACGCGCTTCCGCGGAGAGATTCGTTATTTCTATTTTCCGAGGAAGTCAATCGTCTCGCTCGCGAAAGGGGACTCACCCCATCATTTACTTTCGGGACTGAAGTTATTGGAACATCCGCAAATTCACCGAGTAAAATAGAATTTGTGATGAACATCGCCGGAGAATACGAATCGGTCCTTGCGTTTATGAACTCATTTGAAGCCAGTCGCTACTTTACCCACATAAAAAATTTTGAGCTTCTCTCTCAAGGAGTAAACACCACCGCTTATCAGGCGATATTGTCGGGAGAAGTATTTTTCAGTAAATAATTTATTTAGAACGGAAATATGGCGAAAAAGAAGATAAAAAGGGAGAACGTGATGATTGCGATGAGCTTTTTAATGACCGCGGCAACTATAGCGGTTTCCATATATCTCATCAGTCTTTTAGCAAGGAATATAAATCATTATTTATCCGCCGGAGAAAATCCGACCTCGGAATGGCTTATAAAATTTGACTTTGACGCGTACGAATCGCTCGATCTGTGAACGTTGATTTTGCCTGATTTACGAACTAAAATACCGCATACGGGCGTATAGTTTAGTTCCTGCCTGTTATTTACCTGAGCAAAGCGGGGGCGGGTAGGGGTAGAACGTTAATGGGCGTATAGTTCAATGGTAGAACGCTGTCCTGATAAGACAGAGGCTCTTGGTCCGATTCCAAGTGCGCCCACAGTTTCACAGAGTGAAACTTTGGGCGATTAGCTCAGACTGGTTAGAGCGTCACATTGACATTGTGAAGGCCAGAGGTTCGAGTCCTCTATCGCCCACAAATATAAAACAAGAGTCCGATTGGACTCTTGTTTTATTTTGTAGTGAAATGTAGAGGATTCGAACGTTCAAGGGGGTCGGGGAAATCTTCTAAAGATTTCCCCGTGTAGGAGAATATTAAGAACCGAGGGTTCTTAAAGAGGAGCGAAGCGACGATGTGAGATTCCTCTATCGCCCACTAGGATATAATCCAAAATTTTTAATTTTCAATTTCTAATTTTCAACTCTCAATTCAGAACTCACAAATCACAATCCGCCAGCTGGCGGACAGCTTACAATGGAGGAAATAAAAATAATCTACGAGTCACCCGATTTTGTGGTTTTAAACAAACCGGCGGGGGTTTTGATGCACGGAGTAAAAATAAAGAGCGATAAGATTCGCGAAGAACCGACGCTTGCCGATTGGATAACGAAAAAATATCCGGAAATAGAAAAAGTAGGGGACGATCCAAAAACTCGGCCGGGAATAGTGCACAGATTAGACAAAGAAACTTCCGGGGTCGTGGTGGTTGCGAAAACTCAAGAATATTTTGAATATTTAAAAAATCTTTTCGGGGAAAAAGGAATAATGAAAAAATACATTGCTTTGGTTCACGGAGAGGTAAAATCCGACAAAGGCATAATTGAAAAACCGATAGGCATAAAAAGCGGAACGGTTAAGCGAACTATTCATGGCGGGAAAATGATAAAGGAAGCGATAACCGAATATAAGGTTATTAAAAGATATGAGGGGTATACGCTTCTCGAAGCTTCTCCAAAAACCGGACGGACGCACCAGATAAGAGTTCACTTGGCATCGATCGGACATCCGGTGGTGGGGGACAAATTATATGGTGGGAAGAAAGAAAAAAGATCGCTTCTAAAGCCTGAAAGACAATTTCTGCATGCCGCAGAAATTAAATTTGAAGCAAAGCCCGGAGAACTTGTCACTTTTACCGCTCCTTTGCCTGATGACCTCACGCGATTGACAAAAACGCTAAAATCCATTTAAATTCCTCTGCAAATGGAGAGGGAAATAATGGACAAAATAAAGACCGGAACGAAGGTTCGGGTCTACGAAAAAATAAAGGAAGGCGCTAAAGAACGTATCGGCTTTTTTGAAGGAATCGTCATTGCGAGAAAGCATGGATCGGAAACAGGAGCGACTTTTACCGTTCGCGGAAAACTGGGCGAATACGGCCTTGAAAAAACTTATCCCATTCATTCTCCTCTTATCAGTAAAGTGAATATAATTTCCGCGCCGAAAAAAGTAAGGAGATCTAAGATTTATTACGTAAGGGACTTTTCTACTAAGAAAATTAGAGAAAAGATCGGTCAGAGCGTATGATAAAAACCCCGGTCTTTCCGGGGTTTTTAAATTCAAAACTCAAAGCGCAAAACTCAAAACTACAACTCAAAGCTCAAAACTATAGGTTGCGGACGATGGTTTGATTTAATATAATCCCCAAATCAAGCCCGGGTGTTGAAATTGGTAGACAAGCACGCTTGAGGTGCGTGTCCCGCAAGGGGTGGAGGTTCAAATCCTCTCCCGGGCACAAAATATTCCTACATTGAGGCGCACAAAATATTCTTTTTTTGTTTCTGCCTGTACTGGCGACCGTCAGCACAGGCAAATTTTGTTATTTTTGATTTTTGCAAGGGTTTCAGGTTAGGCTCTTAGCGTACATTTCAAATAAGAATAAGGAGGAAATTCAGAATGGAAAGAACTTTCATTGAAATGATCAAAGAACGATGGAGACGAGGTTTCTACATTTGTGTTGGACTCGACAGCGATTACGAAAAACTTCCCTCTTGCGTCAAACACAACGGACGCGTTCGCGTGCAGGACGGGCCCGGTATTCAACCGGCCATTTTCAACTTCAACTACGAAATTGTGAAAGCGACAAACGACTTAGTGTGCGCTTACAAGGTGAATACTGCACCTTACGAAGCATGGGGGACGGAAGGCATTGGCGCCTTGAACACTACTCTTGCAAACATTCGTCTTCTGGCGCCTGATGTACCGGTGATCCTTGACGCCAAGCGTGCCGATATCGGCAATACCAATAAGCGGTATGCTCAATTCGCGTTCAGTTGGCTTCAAGCAAACGCAATTACGACCAATCCTTACTTCGGCGAGGAAGAAGGACTTGACGTATTTCTTCAGCAAGCGGACAAAGGCATTTTTGTTCTTTGCCGGACATCCAACAAGGGAGCCAAAGAAGTTCAGGATCTTCAGGTAAGGGTGGCGGATTACGAAACCGCGACGCGGCTTAATATTGATCTATGTACTTTTTTTCAGTGCAAGCTTGGCAAAGATGATACGCCGACTATTTCTCTTTGGGAATATGTTGCGCATTTAGCGGCATATGCCTGGAACAAAAACGGAAACTGTTGCATCGTGGTCGGCGCAACATACCCGCAGGAACTCTGCATGGCCCGCAAGATTGTCGGCGAAGATATGCCAATTCTTATTCCGGGCATCGGTGCACAGGGAGGTGATTTGAGGAAAGTTGTGGAATTTGGCATGAATTATTCTTTGGACAAGGGAATAATCATAAACGCTTCGCGCAGTATTATCTTTGCTTCGGATGGACCAGATTTCGCGAGAGCGGCCCGGAGTGAAACCGGAAGGCTTCACAATTTGATACATCAATATCGGCAGGAAATAGAGAAAGAGAGGAACGAACATGAATGATGAGGAAAGAGCTCTTGCGATTTTTAGCGATCGTGGAGCAATCTATGTCAACAGTCACTTTGTCTATGCGTCGGGTAAACACGGTCTGGATTATGTCGCGAAAGATGTGGTTCATCCGCACACGGCGGATATATCTCGCCTTTGCGAGATGCTTGCCGAACATCTTGTATATAGAACGGACGTGATAGATAGCGACGTGTCGATCGTGATAGCTCCGGCAACCGCCGGCATAGTTCTCTCGCAGTGGACAGCTCATCACCTCACAGGAATGACCAAACATGACTTCCTCGCCGTTTATGCCGAAAAAGGAACCGTTCCCATTGAGGATCCCGAAGAACTCGGCAGGGATTGCTTCGCTGAGACGGGCAGCTTCGTCATCAGACGCGGTTACGAGAGGATCGTCAAAGGTAAAGGGGTCGTTGTGGTGGAGGATGTCCTCAACACAGGAGGTTCGGTGGAGGAAGTAATTAAAGCCGTGAAGACTGCCGGAGGAAGAGTCGCGGTAGTAGCTGCTCTCTGCAATCGCGGAGGCGTAACGGCGGAGAAAATCGGCGCACCAAGACTCGTCTCTCTCATAAACGTGTCTATGGATGCGTATGAGGAAGGCGAATGCCCACTTTGCAGGGCGGGCGTTCCGATAGACACGAGAGCCGGACACGGAAAGGATTTTCTTCTACGGCAGAAAAGCTAATTTTTACGAGAGCCGTTTTTTAAAAGAAACGGCTCTTTTTAATTTCTGTTTTTATGGACGATCGTCCGTAAAAGCAGATTTTGTTTTTTGATTTTTGTGAGGGTTTATAAACCCGCTCACTAACGTGAGCAGATAAACCAAGCCCCCTTGTTGAGGGCCAGTGTTTATCCTCCAGATAAACCAAACCCCCTCGCTGAGGTCTTGGGTTTATCCACTCACTAACGTGAGCAGATAAACCAAGCCCCCGATTGCTCGGGGGCTTGTAAATTTCTAATTTGTTTAGAGTAATTTATTTTAGAGGATTTCAACTCTCGCTTTCTTTACTCCGAATTTAAGAGCTTCTTCTCTAGATTGGAACCAGACATCAAGTTTGCCATCGTTTTTCGGGTGCATCCTGTCTTCAACGGTGAAGACCTGATTTCCGAAAATTTCCGGTATCCTGATTTTAGTTCCTAGTGGCAGCCAGTTAGCCGCAACAACTCCAGGCCTGGTTTCAGTGTTCCAAGCGGTTGTAAAAGGAGTGTCATCGGTCTGGTCTTCAGTGCTTGAGTAACCAGTAACAACTACCGCCACCGACCTTCTAGAGGAAAACTCATTCTGAGCAAGAAGGGAGTCATCCCCGGGAATCAAATAGGGATCTTCCCGGACAATCGCTTGATCGGCCGCTTTTTCCGAAGCAGTAGCCTGCGCCGGGAAAAAGATTGTGGAGACCGCCATAATCGTTCCCAAAAATAGGGTACTCATTTGGCGTAATAAAAAACCCCTCGCGGGATTTACTATTACCCTTTCATCGTAGCCGATTTTGGCCTAAAAGTCAATCCGCCGGCTGGCGAAGCCTTATAAACCGCATAAAATCTAGGTTTTTTAGACCCTTAAAACTTGATTATAATTAGGGTAATGACCGAGCAATTCAGCTGGGGAGTAGTGCTCAAAAAGGAGCCAATAGGGGAGAGCGATTCGGAGTATTCGGTTTTTACCTGGGATTTGGGGAAAGTCAGAGCACGGGCGACCGGTTCGCGGAAAATTCTTTCCCGTTTAGCGGGACATCTTGAACCGGGAACGCTTGCAACCGTAAGAATCGCGCGAAGAAACGCCGAGGGAAATTTCAGGATGGCGGAAGCACTTTCCGAACGCAAAACGAAATCGCCCGCGGTCGTGAGAGTACTTTCGTTTGCGGACGAACTTTTACCGCTTGAAGAACCGGACATAAAGATATTTTCTTTTTTAAAGGATTTGATTTCTAACGGCGTAAAATCGGAAGCGGATTCTTACGCTACCGTACTCGCCCTTACCGGGTTTGATCCGAAAATGGCGAAATGCGGCATATGCGGAACCGAAAAAATTGCCTATTTCTCTCCCGAAGATATAATGTTTTTATGCGCTCCATGTCTCAAAAGAAAGACGAACAGTCGGACAAACGACCGAAAACAAACTATAAAGGAACAGTTCGGACGGTAGCGGGAATATCTCTTTTAGCGATAGCCGTAGCGGCTTATTTCTTTTTCGGACGCAATGCGGGCGGGGCGGCGTTAACCGTGGAAACGGAAGGACCGGTGAGAATCGGAGAACCGTTTGATATTTCGGTAACGCTTGAAAACAAGTCGGACGGGGAAATATCGGAGGCAAGCATATCTCTCGCTCTTCCTTCAGGGACGTCGTTTGCGGACGAACAGGGGGACTTGAGACGAACGGGAAAAATAAAAAGCATTCCGGCGGGATCTTTTGAAAGAGAAACTTTTAGAGTGGTCATAACGGAATTTTCGGAAGACAAAGTTTTTAAAGCCGAGGCGGAATATTTGCCGTTATCGCTCGGCCGGACAATCAAAACGTCAAAAGATCTCTCGATCAAGGTGGAAAAATGGCTTTCGCTTGAATTGCGGGCGCCGGACAAGGTCGTCAGCGGGGAAGAATTTGAATGGGTTCTTTCTTACGCAAACGATACCGACAAAGACTGGAACGTAGATTTGGCCGTGGAAACGCCCGATGCGTTAAAAACCGAATTGCCGGAAAAGAGAATCAAGGTAGCGGCGGGAGAACGGAAAAGCGAGGCTTTCACGGCTTCCATAATAATGGAAGAGAACAAAAATTTTGAAATAAAAGCGACCGCAAAAGGAAATGTGGAAGGGAAGGAATACGTTCTTGCCGATGCAATGGCGGACGTGATGATAGCCACTTCGCCTCTTTCGCTTAACATTTCTGGGACGAAAAGAATAACCGAGGCGCTTTCACCCGGAGAACAGGTGGCGTATTCTCTTTCTTTCAGGAACAATTCGGACACGGTGATGAAGAACATATCGCTTAAAGCCACTCTCGTAGGCGAAATGTTTGACGTGTCTTCGGTTGAATCAGCGGGCAGCATAAACGCGGGCGCCAAAACGATAACTTGGGACATTGGTTCCACGCCGGGACTTGCGGAATTGAATCCGAGCGAATCGAAATCTTTAAGCTTCTCTGTGAAGCTTGTAGACACGTATCCGATAAAAAGGTTGAACGACAGGAATTTTACCGTGGGAATAGACGCGCGAATTGAATCGCCCACAATCCCGTATACCTTAAAAACTGTAAAGACCGTCAATGTCGTATCGCTTACGCAAAAAGTGGCCGGAAAAGCAGAAGCGATCGCAAAAGCTTTTTACAGGGACGCGGGCGCGGGAATAATAAATGAAGGGCCGTTTCCGCCCGTTGTCGGAACGCCGACTGAATATTCCATCCATTGGGGCCTTGTGAACTACTCAACGGATATGTCTGACGTTTCAGTTTCCGCAGAACTTCCCCCGGGGGTGGAATTCGTGAAACAAGTGAAAGTGGATGCGGGGGAATTTTCGGCTGATCCGATGGCTAAAAAAATAACCTGGAAGGTGCCGAAAGTGCTTGCGACAACCGGAGTTTTGAGCGAACCGATATCGGCCATCTTTAAAATAAAGGCGACCCCGAACGCGGGACAGGCGGACGGATATATGCCGATTTTAGGACCCACAAATATTACGGCGGCGGATGACTTTACCGGATTTAGCTTTTCGGGATTCCAGGAATATCTGACGACCGAATTGCCGGCTGACAGTACGGTAAAAGCGGAAGAGGGAATAGTGAGATGAAATACGTAAATAATTTTCAATAAATTCAAATGGATAACGGACAAGAAAAGATGAATAAAATAATCTCGCTTGCGAAAAGGCGCGGGTTTATTTATCCGGGAAGCGAAATATACGGAGGACTGCAAAACGCGTGGGATTTCGGTCCATTGGGAACAGAATTAAAAATGAACATTAAGGCCGAATGGTGGAACCGGTTCGTGAGAAGAAGGGAAGACATGGTGGGAGTTGATACCGCTCTCATAATGAACAATAAAGTTTGGGAGGCGAGCGGACACTTGGCCAATTTTAACGATCCTTTGTCCGAATGCGAAGATTGCCACGAGCGATTCAGGACGGACCAGCTGGAGAACGATAAATGTCCGAATTGCGGAGGAAAGTTAATGGAGTCACGGCAGTTCAATATGATGCTCAAGACTTATTTGGGCGCGACCGAAGACAAGGAGAGCCAAGTTTATTTCAGACCGGAAACGGCGCAGGGAATGTTCGTTAATTTCGGAAACGTCGTTGATTCGCTTAGAACGAAACTGCCGTTCGGTATCGCGCAGATCGGAAAAGCTTTTAGGAACGAAATCACGCCGGGAAACTATATTTTCCGAACGAGAGAGTTTGAACAAATGGAAATTGAGTATTTCATTTCGGTGCCGAAGAAAGACGCCGAATGGCAGGAAACGTTTGAATCGTGGAGGGAAGAAATGAAGAGCTGGATAGCACACACGGGAATAAAGAAGTCCGAAATACACGAACTTGAGGTTCCGAAAGAAGAATTGGCTCATTACTCAAAGAGAACGATTGATTTTGAATACGATTTTCCCTTTGGGAGAAAAGAGCTTTACGGCCTCGCATACCGGACGGACTTTGATTTGAAAAATCACGGACTTAAATATCGGAATCCCGAAACGGGAGAAGAGTTTGTTCCTCACGTGATTGAACCGACGTTTGGCGTGGAACGCACGATTCTCGCCGCGATGTGCTCGGCCTATGCCGAAGAAAAAGCCCCCACAGCCGAAGAGGGAGAGACGGATACGCGCGTGGTATTGAAGTTCCCCGATTGGCTCGCGCCCGTTAAAGTAGCCGTACTTCCGCTTTCCAAAAAAGAGGAATTGTCAGAGGTCTCGCGAAAACTAGCGGCGGACTTGAGGAAAGATTTTGCCGTGATGTATGACGAGACGCAGAGTATCGGGAAACGTTACCGAAGGCAGGACGAAATAGGGACACCTTACTGCGTCACGGTGGATTTTGATTCGCTGAAAGACGGAAAAGCGACCGTGAGAGACAGAGATACGATGAAGCAGGAGAGAATGAATATGAGTGAAATTCCGGGTTACCTAAGGAAAGCTTTCGGGCAGGCTACTCCTCCAGTTGACAAAACCCGTCCGAAATGGTGGCCATTTTGACATTTATCTAAAACGAGCTGAGTATTAGCCCCGATATGGCCGACATCCCATACGTCAAAAAAGTCTTTCCTAACGGAATGAGGTATATATTCATTCCGGAATCCCAAAGCAGGGCTACCACCGTGCTTGTATTAGTGTCTACGGGCTCGGAATATGAGGGAAAGGAAATAAACGGCGTTTCCCATTTTTTGGAGCATCTTTGCTTTAAAGGCACCAAAAAAAGGCCGGGATCGGCTCTCATAAGCACCGAACTGGACAGTCTCGGCGCGGAATACAACGCTTTTACCGGCAATGAAGTAACCGGTTATTTTGCCAAGGCGGCGAATAAAAATTTTCCAAAGGTGTTGGACGTCGTGAGCGATCTGTATTTGAACCCTTTAATTCCGGAGGGTGAAATGGATAAAGAGAGAGGCGTAATAATTGAGGAGATAAATATGTACGAAGATTTGCCGCCCAGAAAAGTTTGGGACGATCTTTCGGCGTTAATGTATGGCGACCAGCCCGCGGGACGCATGGTCTTAGGAACAAAAGAAATAATAAAGAAGCTTACGAGAAAGGACATTATGGATTACAGGAACCTTCATTATGTTGCTCCGAAAACGACTGTTGTCGTTGCGGGAGGACTTGGAATGAATCCGGAACCGGTTATCGCCGAATATTTCGGAGGAATCAGTTCGGGTGAGTCGATCGCCAAACCGAAGACGGAAGAGCGTCAATCCGGTCCACAGGTATTTTTCAGAGACAAAACGACCGACCAAACGCATATGCTTATCGGAGTCAGAGCCTTTGATCTTTTTGACGAGAGACGATTTACCCTTACGGTACTTTCGGAAATTTTGGGCGGATCAATGTCTTCAAGGCTCTGGAAAAAATTAAGGGAAGAAATGGGGGTTGCCTATCACATTTCAAGCGCTTCCAATCTTTGCTCGGACTACGGAATTCTTTCCGTATCGGCCGGAATAGACAAAGAAAGAATCGCGGAAACGACTAAAGCCATAATCCAAGAGCTTAAAACGCTTCGAGACGAACCGGTAAAGGAAGAGGAATTGAATAAGGCCAAAGAGCACATTTCGGGAAGCATGATTTTGCAGCTTGAGACTTCGGATGAAATCGCCGAATTTTACGGCGGAGAAGAAGCCGTTACCGGAAGAATTCAAACGCCTGACGAAATTTTAGAAAAAATAAAGAACGTTACCGCTGAGGACATCAGTCTCTGTGCTAAGGCGATTATGACGGACGACCGGATTAATCTCTCGGCCATAGGACCGATTTCGGAGAATGCCAAAGAGGGGACCAAAAACGTTTTCAAACTTTCCTAAGTTAGGTTATATTAAAAACATAAAGGTATGCGTTCCGAGTCTCACAACGTTGGATGGGCCACTCTTTGGCGCATTGTCGCGGTAATCGCGCTTTTGGTTGCGGCTTATTTCGCGAGGAATGCTTTAATCGCGCTTCTTGCGGCTATTGTCATATCATCCGCCTTAGACGCTCCCGTGGACTTTTTATGCCGCAAACTTAAATTCCCAAGAATTTTAGCAACCGTTCTTATTTTTATGGTTTTTATTTTGCTTGTTGCTCTCATTGTGGCGCTTGTTTTGCCCGTAGCTTTAATAGAGCTTACTTCGCTTATTAGTCAGCTTGCCGGAACGGCGGCAGATTCGCTTTTCAATGAGCTTTCTCCGCTTATGAACGCTTTTACGAATGAATTTTCTTTAGCGAGTTTGGGACAAGTATTGAATCTTGTGCTCAAGGGAGCAGCTCCGGTGGCGCAAACCGTGGGTGGAATATTGGGCGGGGCCGTTGGCGCCGTTTCCATATTCATTATTTCTTTTTATCTTACGGTTTCTCAGGACGGGGTAGGCCGGTTTTTGCGGGCCATATTGCCGGAGAGGGCGGAAGAACCGGTGCTTAAGGTATATTACCGTTCAAAAAGAAAAATAGGCCGATGGTTTCAAGCTCAAATGCTTTTATCAATCGTCGTGGGAACGCTTGTTTCTTTGGGATTATGGGCGCTTGGCGTAAAATACGCCTTCGCTATCGGACTACTGGCCGCTGTCTTTGAAATTATGCCCGTGGTTGGTCCGATATTTTCCGGAGCGGTTGGAACGATTATCGCTTTATCAAGCTCGCTCTCGCTTGGTCTTTATACTTTGCTTTTGTTTATCGTAGTGCAGCAGCTTGAGAATAATTTGCTCGTGCCGTTCTTTATGAAAAAAGCGGTGAACATTCATCCAGTTGTGGCATTATTCTCGATCATGGCCGGATTTCAGTTGTTCGGAGTAATCGGAATGATAATGGCTGTTCCCGTATCGGTTGTGCTGCAAGACGTGATAGAAGAGAAGCTTTTAAAGAAACGACAGGCGAGAGGAGAAAATGCCTAAAGAAAAAAGGAAGAAGAAAAAATTTTATATAGCGGAAGCGATCGCTTACGTGAACGGCCGGCCTCATATCGGACACGCGCTTGAAGCGGTACAAGCGGACGTGATTGCAAGATACATGCGTAGCGAAGGATACGACGTGTTTTTCGGAACCGGAACGGACGAACACGGGGATAAAAATAACCGCATGGCGCTTGCGAGCGGAAAGGCAACGCAGCAATTCGTCTCTGAAATGTCCGGATATTTCAAATCGCTTAAGAAAGCGCTCGCTCTTTCGTGGGATAACTTTATAAGAACGTCGGACAGGAAAAAGCATTGGCCGGGCGCGCTCGAACTTTGGGAAAAACTTCAGAAAAAAGGGGATATATACAAGCGTGATTACGAAGGGCTTTATTGCGTCGGATGCGAAAAGTTTTTGACGGAAAAGGATCTGGTCAACGGAGAATGCCCGTTGCATAAAAAGGCGCCGGAAAAAGTGTCCGAAAAAAACTATTTTTTCCGTCTTTCAAGGTATGCGCGAGAAGTGGAGCAGGCGATTACAAGCGACAGGCTCAAAATTTTTCCCGAGGCGAGAAAGAACGAAGTATTGTCTTTTATTAGGGAAGGATTAAACGACGTGAGCTTTAGCCGGACAAAAAAGACCGTGCCGTGGGGAATACCGGTACCGGGAGACGATCAGACAATGTACGTTTGGTGCGATGCGCTCTCAAATTACCTCTCGGCGGTGGGATACGGGAGAGATGAATATGAGTTTAAGAAATGGTGGCCGACGGACGTTAACCTGATAGGCAAAGACATTTTGAGATTCCATGCCGTCTACTTCCTGGCGATGCTTATTTCGGCGGGGCTTCCTTTGCCCAAAACGCTCATGGTCCACGGGTATATAACGGCGGAGGGAGAGAAAATATCAAAGACTTTGGGGAACGTGATAGATCCGTTTGAAGCGGCGGAAAAATACGGAATAGACGCGCTTCGTTATTATATGCTTCGTGAAATACCTTCGGACGGCGACGGCGATTTTTCGTGGGAAAAATTTCATACCAGATACAACGACGACTTGGCGAAAGGGGTCGGCAATTTCGTTTCGCGGGTGGCGAATCTCTTGTCTAGCGAAAAAATAACGGTGAAGTCCCCGGTATCCAAAGAGGTCAAAGCGGAGATAAAAAGAATGGAGGCGAGAGTGCGGAAGCACGTTTTGGAATTTAGGCTGCATGACGCGCTTTCGGCAATCTTTGACTTAATCAAATTCGGAGACGGATATATAAACCGAACCGAGCCTTGGAAAAATCCGAGTTCCAAAACATCGCGCGATTTGGCGGAACTCGCCGTTGCAACAGGCAAAGCGCTTGTTCCATTCATGCCTGGGACAGGAGAGAAAATACTAAAAATATTTTCCGTGAAATCGGGGAAAATAATTTCAAAGAAAACGAGGCCTCTTTTTCCCCGAGTTTAGTCCGTTCCAAATTTCTTTGCTACGCAATAGAAATAATTTTTTGAAAGGATTATCATCGCAATATGAATTTGGAACGGACTAAATTTGTTGATTCTCACGCGCACGTGCAATTTTCCGAATACGATGCGGATCGAGATGAAGTTATAGAAAAAGCTTTGAACGCCGGAGTATGGATGGTTAACTCCGGGTCGGATTTGGAAAATTCGGAAAGCGCCGTTAAACTCGCCGAAAAATATGAGAGCGGGGTCTATGCGACTGTCGGGATACATCCTTCGGAGAACTCACAACTCACAACTTATAACTCACAAGTCCCAACTCTTAACTCTCAACTCGCAACTTTGGCTTTAAGTCCAAAAGTTGTTGCAATTGGTGAATGTGGGCTTGAGTATTTTCCCGATACAAGTGGCGAAGAGAAGGAATCGCAAGCGGAATTGTTTATTGACCAGATAGACCTAGCAAATAAAGTCGGGAAGCCGCTTGTAATCCATTGCAGGGATGCTTATGAAGACTTGTACAGGATTATTGAGAATAACGAAGGTAGATTGCTCAATGAATTTCCCGCTTTAATGCATTTTTTTTCGGGCACACCCGAGGATGCGAGAAAATTTTTAGAGATGGGTTTTGTTTTTTCTTTTGGAGGCGCGGCAACATTTCCGCCGAAACCGAACAAGACGGACTTTGTCTCTCTTGTTAAGGAACTGCCACTTTCATCAATTCTTTTAGAAACGGACTGTCCATATGTAACACCCGAGCCCATTAGAGGAAAAAGAAACGAACCGTTATTTGTAACTTACGTGGCGGAAAAACTCGCGGAAATAAGAGGAATACCCTCGGACGAACTTGCGGAAGCCACGACCGAAAACGCGCTTAAGTTTTTTGCAATAGAGAAGGCTAGTCGCTAGAATGGGACTAAAAGAAAAGAATATGGCCGAGAAAAAAAAGAAAAGAATTCCCAAAGAATATCCATTCACGAAAGCGGAGAAGAAGTGGTCTGATTATTGGATAAAAAAGGGAACATATCAGCCGGACATCGCGAAAGCGAAGAATCCTTACTACAACTTAATGATGTTTCCGTATCCTTCGGCCGAAGGATTGCACGTGGGCAACATGTATGCCTTTACGGGCTCCGACATTCACGGGCGGTTTATGAGAATGAGAGGTAAAGACGTCTTTGAACCGATCGGGCTTGACGGCTTCGGGATACATTCGGAAAACTACGCGCTAAAAATCGGCGCGCATCCCGTAAGTCAAGCGAAAATTACCGAAAAGAATTTTTATCATCAGCTCCAGATGATAGGAAACGGTTTTGCCTGGAACAACCGACTGGAGACCTACGACTCCAAATATTACAAATGGACGCAATGGCTTTTTGTGCAGTTATTCAAAAACGGCCTCGCATATCTTAAAAAAGCGCCGGTGAATTGGTGTCCGTCATGTAAAACCGTTTTGGCGGACGAACAAGTCATAGCGGGAAGGTGCGAGAGATGCGACAGCGAAGTAACGCGGAAAGAATTGGAACAGTGGTTTTTCCGCATCACCAAATACGCGCCGAAACTTTTAAGGAATTTGAATAAGATTGATTGGTCCGAGAAAGTAAAAATCGCCCAAAAAAATTGGATAGGCAAATCGGAAGGACACAAAGCGAATTTCATGATCGTGAGCGCCGCGCTTAAAACGCCGATAAAGGCGGAAATATTCACGACCCGGATAGACACGATGCTCGGAGCGACCTTTTTGGTCGTGGCGCCCGAAGGCGAACTTTTCAGGGAACTGAAACCGGCGATTTCAAATCAAGAGCAGGTTGAAAAATACATTTGGTCGGTCCAAAACAAACCGGAAGCGGAGAAGATTTCCGAACTGGCAGAAAAAACAGGCGTGGAGCTTAAGGGCATAAAGGCCATAAATCCGGCGAACGGAATGGAGATACCGGTATGGGTTTCGGATTACGTTCTTTCGGGATACGGAACAGGAGCGATAATGGCCGTGCCCGCTTACGACGAAAGAGACTTGGCTTTTGCCGAAAAATTCAATTTGCCGGTTATTCAAGCACCTTTGATTCCCAAAGAAAAAATGGCAAAGCAGGTGAACGGAAAAAAGGCGATTCAATACAGGTTGAGAGATTGGCTTATATCAAGACAAAGATACTGGGGCCCTCCGATCCCGCTCATTTATTGCGCCGCTTGCGCAGAGAAAGTAGAAAAAGCTTCCACCGGTCGGCGAAGTAGAGAAAAACAGAAATACAACGCGGGGGAAATTACGAATCCGGGTTGGTTCGCCGTGCCGGAAAAAGATTTGCCGGTTGTTTTGCCTTACGTTAGGGAATTTCGTCCGACCGGAACGGGGGAGTCACCCTTGGCATCTGTTAAGTCTTTCAAACAAATTAAATGTCCCAAGTGCGGAGGAAAGGCGGAGAGAGAGACGGACGTTTCGGACACATTCTTGGATTCTTCGTGGTATTACTTGCGTTATCCGTCACTTTCTTCAAAGTCTTCGGCGAAGCGAAGCGCTTTTGACAAAAAAATAACCAAAAAGTGGCTGCCGGTTAACATGTATCTCGGAGGAGCGGAACATTCGGTACTTCATCTTTTATATTCAAGGTTCATGACTATGGTTTTAAAAGATCTGGGTTACGTTAATTTTGAGGAGCCTTTCACCAAATTCAGAGCGCACGGATTGATCATTCGGGACGGAGTAAAAATGAGCAAATCAAAAGGAAACGTGGTGAACCCCGATGACTACATAAAGAAATTCGGCGCGGACGCTTTGCGACTACATCTCATGTTTATGGGGCCGATTGAGGACGGAGGCGATTTCCGCGATTCGGGAATGGTGGGCATTACGAGATTTTTGGGCCGCGTATGGTCATTTGGCGCCGGATTCAAGGGGAAAGGCAATGTTCTTTCGCGTCACATGCACAAAACGGTAAAAGAAGTGACCGAAGACATAGAAACACTCAAGTACAACACGGCGATTTCGGAATTGATGATCGCCTTGAATATTTTTACGGAAAATCCCGAGTCCGTTACCAAAAAAGATTTTGAGACGTTCCTCATATTATTTGCGCCGCTTGCACCCTACATTACGGAAGAACTTTGGGAAATAATCGGCAACAAACCCAGCATTCACAAAGCGAAATGGCCGGAGTACGACAAAAAAGCTTTAAAGCAAGATAATTTCGTTTTGGTCATTCAGGTGAACGGCCGGACGCGCCATACCGTAAAAGCGATGAGGGGACTTTCCGAAAAAGACGCGCTTGAAATCGCGATGTCTGAAGAAAGAATCAGGGGGCTAGTGGGGGATAGACCTCCGAGGAAAACGTTTTACGTGCCGGACAGACTCATAAATATAGTAGTCTAGTCGGTCTTGACTTTTTAGCTAAAATGTGTTTTCATTAAAGGATGGCACCTACTAGTAAACAACTGTTAATAATTCTTATTTTACTGATTGTTGTCTTTGGCTTCGGTTACGTTGCCAAAAGCGCCATCGCGTCTTTCATAGACGTTTCGTTCGCTTCGCTTAACATGGCGGGCGTAGAAACGGGAGCTTCGTTCAATATGGTTCCGGCGAAAATTACCGGACTTACGGCGAGCGTAAAGAATGGCGTTGTGACGCTTACCTGGAATCCGATCATGAAATCCAAGTTGAACGGTTATCGAATTTACAGAAGCGGTTCCTCGTTGGGCCAGATCATAATCGGCGCTTCGGGACAGCCCACTTACGTTGACAGAGACGTCATATCCGGAGAAAAGTATTACTATAAAGTGACGGCGATAAACGATTTGGGAGAAGGCCATCCATCCAGAACTTTGGTGGTAAAAGTAAAATAAGGATTTACTAAAAAACGACCGAGAAGTCGTTTTTTAGTTTTGTGGACCCAAGGGGATTCGAACCCCTTGCCTTTCGCATGCCATGCGAACGCTCTACCAATTGAGCTATGGGCCCAACGCAGGACTATTTTAAACTGCCGTTGTTTAGATTGTCCAGTAAAATATTTACCATTTGATCTAGTTCAAGTTGGATATCGACACCCGCACAATTTGCCACGCACACCCCCTTATAACTTGGAGTTTTTGAAATTTTACCGGCAGTTCTGGGGTCAGGCTTTGTTTTATAAAAATTATCTTTTGAAATACCCAGTGTTTTACTCCAATATTTTTCCAAGTGATTAATGTCTTGGTCTGCTCTATAACTGACACGTAATTTTATTCTATTTCTCTTAATACCATAACATTTATCAAGTAGATCAATATATAAATTCATTATTCTTGGATCAGAGCTGCCCAACATCAAACCTTTATGCCCGCTCCATTTAGCGCCTTCACCAAGATATAGAATAGAAAGTAATAATTTTAAAAATTCAGTTTTACTTCCGAATTGTTTTAAATATTTATTAGCACTTGTTGCAGAATTTTTTAAAAAAGTATTTCTCCTGTTTTCTCTGTTCAAGCGTGCTCTTTCTCTTCCTGCAGTTGAACTTAATTGATTAAGTTTCTTAACTTTCTTCTTATAGAATATGGGGAGCTTAACGTTCTTGCACCAGTAGGAGAGGGTACTCTTTGGAATATCTTTTCCTACGATTTTTCTTATTTCTGAAAAAGTTTTCCCTCTTGAACGTAACTTAACAACTTGGTTTCGTGTCACTTTTTGATTGTACCACAATCATCTCTATGTGATAATTATCTTGTAAAGAAAGTCTAATAAATATAGGCTGATATTTAAGGAGGCGTGCCCGAGTGGTTGATGGGGACAGTCTTGAAAACTGTTATATCCGAAAGGGTATCGGAGGTTCGAATCCTCCCGCCTCCGCCGTTAAAATTTAAACCCCCGATTGATCGGGGGTTTATAAAATAGAAAGAGCTAATATTCAGAAGAACGGACGAAATGAATGAAGGGACTATCATCATCCCAATCTCTGTCGAGGCGTTCAAACACGAGATTCCATTTCCCATCGCCGACGAAGTTGCAGTACAGGACGGGGATGACCTCAAAGCCTCTAGAGCTGTTGAACCAGACCGTTCCGGGAAATATAAGGGAATATTTTCCCCATTCATCCGGAATTTGGGATTGGTTGCGGAGCAGAAGTTCGGCAAATCTCTGCCCGTGGTGAACTTTAAGGTATTTTGCCCGTATTTTTAACGTCTCGCCGGGTATGGAAAGTTCCTTTTTGTATAGGATTTGAACGAGGTCAAGACGAAGTTTTCCGATTTTTGCGGGAATATCGAATGGTTCGTTTTCAACAAGTTTCCATCCGTCCTTTGTCTTGTCGGTATCAAATCCGGTCGGAACGAGCTTTAGAGTAAAAGGTAATTTCACGTCCATATTCATGATTATTCCTCCTTTTCCGTCGTTTACTGAACCATGTTTTTAAGAGTCCGCATGGGGAGAATGACACATAGTTTTTATGGGGTCAAGGCCTATTTTAGGCCTTTTCTTGATTTTCTTGACAAGCAGTGGAGGTATTCTATCTTTTAAGTAATATTTTTGTTCGGCCGGTCGAGCTTGGCAAGGGACGAAAATGAGAACGGGGCAAAAACAGTTCTTTGAGTTGGTAAAAATATAAATAATAAAAAATAAACAAAAAAATTATGAAAAGAATTCTCTTAAGCGGAGGAATCATTCTTTCCGTAGTGGGGGTCGTTGCCGGTGCAACTTACGCGGCGTGGACGGCGTCTACTAATATTGGTGGAAATACTGTTAGTACTGCTCAATTGAGCATTACGGCTGCAGGTTCAGCGGGTGGTTCGGGCATTACAGATCCGTTACCGTTTAGCGAGTCTGGATTCATTCCTGGTTCTGTTAGTGATCCACAGGAGCGTGCAGTTATTACTAATAACAGCGGTGTTCCGTTGGACCTTTATATGTATTTGGATGGTAGCGGCGATGCTTGTTATGTAACTAAACTTGCGTGGCAATCCAGTGTTCTTAATACTGGCCCGGTTTTATATGGGTATGCATCTAGCCCCACCCCCGCTCCTTCTCATCCGGGGAAAATGGATGGTTCTGATACCGACAGTAATTTCACTGTTATGTATCCCAATCTTTGGGGGGTTAGTAATAAAGTAAAAATTGCAGATGCGGCGAATTTCGGACCTGGTACGACAATTGCAATGCGTCAGATTATTGGTTTAGCAACTGATGCTGATAATGGTTATCAAGGTAAAGCATGCGATTGGTCAGTATATTTTGTAGGTGAGACCGTAACTCCGTAACTAATCTTTTTCCGACCCCTCCGCCGATGGTAGAGGGGTCGGGGCGGATCCGTCTCCGCTAAAGCTACGCCGAGGCAGGGAATATTCTTAAATGTTAAAGAAAGTAATTTCAACGATCGTAATAGTTGTTTTTCTTGCCGTTGCCGGTTTGGTGCTTTTGTCTAGTCTCCAAGTTCCCGGAATTCCCAAAGCGCTTGTGGTGCAAACGGGTTCAATGGAACCGGCGATAAAGACGGGAAGCGTGGTATTCGTTAATCCGGCGGACGTTTATAAGGAAGGCGATATAATTACGTTTAAGCGTGAAGGAAGCGTATTGGATGCTCCGGTAACGCACCGTATCGTAGGAGTTAAGGCGCAGGCGGGAGAATATGTTTTTACAACCAAAGGGGACGCGAATAATGCGGAGGATATGTCGGAAGTCCGGCAGAACGAAGTGATAGGGAAAGTCATTTTCAACGTTCCTTATCTCGGTTGGATATTGGATTTTGCAAAAAAACCTTTAGGGTTTGCCGTATTTATAGGCATTCCGGCGGTTATCGTCATAACGGACGAAACGCGGAAAATAATTAAGGAAATAAAAAAGAAAAAGAGTGAAACCAAGGAATAATAAAAAAGAATATGAGTTTTGTTGGTCATCTCTCTTATTGGTTTTTATTATAGTTTTTAACTTTGCGAGCTTTAGAATCGGTTACACTCGCGCTGCGTGGACTGCGACAGCGGAAGTTGAAGGAAATTCAGTAACTACAGGAACGTGGGTTCCTACGACTTTTGGAGTAGTGCTTAACGAATTCTTACCGAATCCGGATGGAAATGAATATGGCTATAACTTTGGAACTGATAGCGACAGCATGCCAAAAGGTGAATGGGTAGAACTCTACAATAATGGGGATACAAGCGTTGATTTAACCGGCTGGTACATAAGAGACGATTCCGATTCTTCCGACCATAAGATAATGATTGACCAGGCGCATACAGGACTTATAACTCCGGTGATAGCTTCGCATTCTTTCATGGTTGTTTATATGAACAAAGAGTTACTAGATAACTCAGTCGGTGATTCAGTGAGATTGTTCAATAATAATGATGTTTTGGTTGATTCTTACATCTATACGTTACCAGCGGATTATTGCAATTTGAAGCCAACAGAAGGTGAAACGAATGATGAAACCGGTAATGGCGTAGGTAAAGGATGTACAAGTTCGGTAGCGGGTAATAAGTCTTATGCTCGTATTCCTGATGGTGTAGGTGAATGGGTTGATCCAATCCCAACACCGGGCATACCGAATGAGTTAGAGTTAGAGACGGAAGAATTGGTTACAGCGCCAGTATCTGAAGTAGTCGAAGAAACGGTAGAAGTTGAGAAGCTAGAAGTTGTTGTTACGAGTGATGAAGGAGAAACTGTAGACGGAGAACAAAATGTTCCAGATGAGGAAGTGAATACACTTGAGGATGAAACAGATTTGGCTAGCACCGAGATAAACTCTGAAAACGGAGAAGAGGACTTATCTAGTGAGGAAACGAATTCGGAAGAAGATGAAGCAGATCCATCTGATACGGGAACGGATACGGGAGATAATGGTGACGTGAAAGTTGAAAATCCAGCTCCAACTCCCGAACCGCTAGCTCCGGCAGAACCAACCCCTCCATCTGATCCGTCTTCTTCCGAGACAAGTCCAACTGAATAAAACCATGACTAAAATATTCAAAAAATTAATTTTATTCTCGGCGGTAGCTGCTTCAGCTTTGTTCTTCGCGCCGAACGCTTTGGCGGCCGATTTTAATGTCACTAATACGGATTTACCTTTTGCTAATACCAATTTGGTTCCGGGTGGCTCCGTTACTAAAACTTTAACGATTCAAAATACTTTTGGAGTGACAAAGAAACTTGGTATAGAAGTCAGCGGTACCGATTCTTCTGGTCTTGCTTCCCAAATAACTTTGAAAGTCGCGGGGGACGGCGCCAATTATGAAGATAAACTCTCGAACTTCTTGAACAATTGGGTGATTATTTCAGAAATTGCTTCGGGAACCTCAAAAACTCATTCTTTAACTATTACGTTAGCGAATGACGTGTCTCAAAGTGTGTATGAAGGCAAATCTTTTAGCTTTGATTTGAATATTGGTTCGTGCGACATAAACGATTCTGAGTGCACGATAGTCACCGTTGGGCCGGAAAAAGGTGGCGGAGGAGGACGTGGTAGCATTGGACTCATAATTACAAATGATCGAAATGATGAGCCGCTTGTGCATGGAGATGATCCGCAAACGGCGACAATAACTGTTCGTTGGGATACGAATATTCCGGCAACGAGCCAAGTAATCTATGGACTGGAAGAAGAAGGACCTTTTACTTTGAACGTTAATACGTTGCCTTATCTCGGTTATCCTTCGGGAACTTTGGAATTTGATACAGTGCCAAAAGTCACGAGTCATGTAATTGAACTGACGGGACTTATTCCAGGGAAAACTTATAAATATCGCGTGGTATCACGCGCTTCGCCGCCGACCGTTAGTTTTGAAAAAGAATTTACCGTGCCGACTTCCGGCGGAGCAGAAATTCGGGGAGGAGGATTGGCTTTAGGCGGTACTGGACAAACTGGAGGAGGAAGTTTAGCTCCCGATGGAACAGGCGGAACCGAAGAACAAACAGGCAATAATCAAGAGTCGGTAGGAGAAGGAACGGATAATACGAGAGGGCTTGCTACTATCCTCGCGGCCATGGGTGAATGGTTCTCCGAATACTGGTGGCTCGTACTTATTCTTATCTTTGTTCTTGTTATCGGATACTTGCTTGGACGATTTGCGAAAAAGAAAGGGAAGAAAACGGAACAGAAGACAGAACAGAAATAAAAAGCGGCCTAAGCCGCTTTTTATGTAATTTGTAATTAGTGACGATCGTCACTAATTACAAATTTTACTTTAGGGATTTGTTTGCATATAAAGATAAAAGTGGTTTAAATATGAAATGTGTTTTGGGCCGTTAGCTCAATTGGTAGAGCGCGTCATTTGCAATGACGAGGTAAGGAGTTCGAATCTCCTACGGTCCACAATATAGAGTTAGTGTTATAATCTTCTTAGTGAAAAAAGTTTTTCATCAAGAAGCGTTTACTCTTTTTGAGATTTTAATAGTGCTTGCGTTCGTGGCTATCATCGGCACGATCGGTATGGGGTATTACTTTAATTACCACCGACAGACGATATTAAGGACGACCGTGGAAGAGATGGTCGCTTTTCTTTACGACGTACAGCAGAGGTCTATCGGACAGCAAGATCAGAGCCAATGGGGAGTGCATTTTGAGAATCCGATGGATGGAAAATCTTTTTACGCTTCATTTAAGGGCTCGTCTTATTCGTCGGCCGTAGAAACAAGAGTCTTGGACGGAGCGCTTGATTTTTCTTATCCGGCGGACGGAACGAGCCTTGACATAGTTTTTAACAAAATTAATGGACGGACTTCGGACGGAGAGTTCAAGAAAGTTTACGTGGAGCTTGCACCTGGAACAGCTACTAAGGCTGTTAAAGTTTCTCCTGCCGGAGTGGTATCGCAAGACGACGGGGAAATCGGCTGGTGGAAATTTGACGAGGGATCGGGAAATACGGCGATAGACAGTTCGGGGTACGCAAAGTCGGGAACTATTTCCGGAGCGACTTTTGCCGTGGAAGGGAACTGCAAGAGCGGAACGTGCTTGAGTTTTAACGGAACGAATAATTACGTAGAAACGACTCTTAATTTATCGGGAACGAATGATTATACGGTTTCCTTGTGGGTGAACACTTCTTCGTCTTTTACGGCCGGTAAATATAACAGATTTGTCGGCACGCAATCATGGACGGCGGGAAGACTAGGACTTGTAATGATTCCAAGCGGAGAATATCAGGTAAATACCTACTTCGGTCCGGGGTACGATTATTGGCTCGGTTCGGGCGTGGTTATGCCGAAGGATACGTGGGTATATTTGGCGGCCACTTTTGACAGGAACGGGCTAGAGGAACTTTATTACAACGGAGTGAAAAAAAGTTCTATGAATATGGCGCCGGCGGCTGCGATAAGTTGGCTTGATGCGCCCCTTAGAATCGCTTGCGGAGCAAACGGGGATGTCTATCAGCCACACAAGGGATACATTGATGACGTGCGGATATATGACCGTGTTTTATCAGCGGATGAGATAAAAAGTATTTACGAGAAGACAAAGTAATTTCTGCCTGTACTAACACCTAGTCAGTACAGGCAGAAATCGTATTTAAGAGCCAAAAACAATATTGGCGATGTTACGCCGGAATTTGTTTATATCGGCGTCCAAGTTGTGTTTGCGTTTGGGATAAACTCTGTTTGAAAGAATAACGACCGCAATCTTCAAATTCATATCGTAAATGCAAAGACTTCCTGTAAATCCGGTTTTTCCGAAACGATTTTCGCTCTTGACTCCCATATATCGCGGTTGGTTTAATTCCCAGCCCAAACCGGCATGTTTACCGATATCGGATAGTTGGTTGGTTTGCATTTGGTTTACCATTTCGGGAGAAAAGTATTTTTTGCCATCAAACGTTCCATTGCTTAAAATCATTTCCATGAAGTTAAGCAGATCGGGGCAGCAAGAAAATAATCCGGCAGAGCCTACAACCATTTTCTGGTTCAAAATATACGCGCTCTCATCGTGAGCTTCTCCTTGAACTAACCCGTCTCGCTTATCGCTCGCCGAGGCGTGCCCGCTGCGCCATTCTTGAATTTCCGTTGGGACGATTTCTTCGCGCTTAAATTCTTTGAGAGGGTTGAATAACGTTCGGTTCATTTTTAAAGGATCAAATAAATATTCTTTGCCGAGTTCGTCTAATGGTTTTCCTAATATTCTTTCTACAACCAGCCCTAAAAGAATACTGGTGGCGTTTGAATAAAAGAAAATTTTTCCGGGTTTGTTCTTGAATTCGGAAGTAAAAATAATTTTTAAAATTTCATCGGGAGTTTTTTCTTTGTGTTCGGACAAACGGAAACTGAAATCAAGAGTATGGGTGAGTAAATGCCAGATTAAAACGTTATCTCTTTCCGAATTATGAAATTCCGGCACGAATTTTATCAATTGGTCGTCTAAATTGAGACGCTTCTCATCAATAAGCTTGAGAGCAAGGGACGAGGTGGGAATGACTTTGGTAATGGAGGCGACGTCAAAAATAGAAGTTTCGGTAACAGGACTGCTTTTGGGATCATAAGTAAAATTGCCGGAGGGGATAATCAGTCTTTCTCCGTTCTTTTTTACGATGCCGATAACACAGCCGGGGAAAACATGAGCAGAGATAGCCTCTTGAATCTTTTCTCTGATTTTTGATTCCATTGACAAGATTATAGAGGAAAACCTGGATTCCCGCCTCCGCGGGAATGACAAAAAGCGCTTCACAAAGCTCTTAAAATTAACTATGCTCTACGTAATTGGAGGGTTCGCATAGTGGTCTAGTGCGCCGCACTCGAAATGCGGTTGGGGAGAAATCCCCTCACAGGTTCAAATCCTGTACCCTCCGCCTTCGCTAAAGCTACGGCGGACACGTCCGCTAAAGAAGAGGATTTGAACGTTTCAGGGGGTCGGGGAAACTTTCTAAAAGTTTCCCCGTGTCGGAAGATATTAGAAACCGAGGGTTTCTAAAACGCAGCGAGTCTAAAGCGAGCGAGTAGTGAAATTTCTGTACCCTCCGCCTTCGCTAAAGCTATGGCGGACGTTTGACGGGGAGCTAATAGAGTATTAGTTTGTTTGAAACGTTCTTTAAAGAAAGGAGCAATACGGAATGGCAGAGACTCTAGAAAAACAGCCTATTTCCTCAACCGACCTTATTCTCAAGACTTGGGAGAAGATGGTTTCTGATCTTAAGGGAAAGATAATATCTCTCCCGACCGACCCTACGGCTGAAATAGCAAACGACAGCGACGTTCATAGGACGCGCATCGGCTATATGCGTTACACGCATGTGGCGCTCGTGAAAGTCCAGGGGGAAAACTTTCTTCTTGCGCGGGGCATAAAGCACGGGCAGTACCCGGCCGAGCCTTATGACAGCGATCTTACCGCGTGCCCGCTAAATGAAGAAGACCTTACGGATGACGAGGCGGAGTTTCTTGCCAAAGCAAACGACGTTCTCTCGTATTCCAGTTACTTCGCGCACTCGCTCGTTTTTACCAAGATGGACGGGGATCTGATGGTCTCTGATTCGCATTTTGCAAGATCCGTGATCCAGAAGGTCCAGACGATCGGGCCGGGTCTTGTCGCGGTTCAACCGGAATACGGGGATGATCTTTTATCCACGACGCTCACGCCGGTCGTGAATCGGACGACCAAGTACTATCCCGAGGCGCCGGAAAAACTGGCGAAGGCACTAACAGAAGTTCTTGCCGAAAGCCGCTCTTAGCGGCTTTTTTATTTGTGATAAAATTAATTTGTGAATGGGAAGCGGGCGATAAAGATCAGATATTATTTTTTGCAGGACATAAATCCGGTAATCCGTTTTCTTATATTGTCGGACGTTATTTTAGTCGGAGCTTCGGGACTTTTAGGCCCCATATTCGCGCTTTTCATAACGGGGTTCATAAAAGGCGGAAACGAAGCGGTGGCGGGACTCGCGGCGGGAATATATTTGGTCGCCAAGAGCATTTTCCAAATACCGATCGCTTACCTAATAGATAAAATACGCGGGGAGAAAGACGATTTTTGGCTAATGTTTATTTTTACGGCCATTACTTCTTTGATACCTATTTTATATTTGGTGATTGACACGCCCATTGAACTTTACATAGTGCAGTTTGTTTTAGGCGTATTCACCGCTTTTACTTTTCCCACCTATATGGCGATATTCACGCGACATATTGATAAACAAAAAGAGGGAACGGAATGGGGAGTTTATTTTACGCTTGTTGATCTCGTTTCGGCGGCGCTTGCCATGGTTGGAGGATTTATCGCAAGCACCGAAGGATTTCGTCCGCTCATCATTACGGTTGTCGGTTTATCCATTATCGGGACGATGGTACTCATTCCGATTAAGCCGTTTATTAAATTAAGGAGATGAACGGAGAATAATTAGTTTTCTTGTGTGTTATAATTTTTAGGAGGTGAGAAGGATTTTGAAATACGAAAAAAAGAGGAAGGAATTCACCCCGTTCCAAACTGACGAGAAAGTTGCTCGGGATAATTTTCAAGGCAACGACGTGAAAAAATTGAAGTTTGTAACGGGGTTCACGCTTGTTGAGCTTTTGATATATTCAATGATTTTTACCGTTGCGGCGGGACTTTTGACGGGAGTTTTGATCGCGATTTCGGGAATTCAAACGAAAGAGAACGCCGCTTTTGAAGTTACGAGACAACTTCAGTTCGTAACGCAGAGAGTCCAGTACGCGATAAGAGACGCGAGCGTGGTTGAGGGAGTGTATGAAGGCGATACCGAGGGAACGACTTGCACCACTTACTGTTCCATAAAACTAAGAGTGGAAGATCCGGCTCTTGACCCAACGATAATCAGTTCCGACATCGGAGGAGTTTATATGAAAGAAGGGACCGGACCGAAAACGGCGTTAACGACCACGAACGTACAGATTTCATCTCTTTTATTCACCAAAGTGGGAAATCCGGGAGGACTTTCCACGGTAACGGTAGACATAGCGATGGTCTTTAATCCCGATGATCCGAGACTTCGGGTGGAGAAGAATTTAGCTTCGGCCATAGCGCACGTTTCGGCGGCGACTTTTGATTCCGACCTCTTGCCCGATGAAACGGAAACGAGAAACATCGGCGGAGTTTCTTTGAAATGGAATAATCTCGTTCTTTCGGGAGGAATAACGATTACGGGGCCCGATGCCATCGGAGAACAGATAGGATTGTCAATGGCGAGAGGAGCTTCACATGGACTATCAACTATCAATCAGTATTATGTAACCAGCACGCCTTACAATAAGTATGGACAGAGATACGACGTAGGCGGGACGCCAATGTTTTATTTGGAGGGGGATATTGGGCAGTCTTCAAGGAGGATATATCTAGTGGGCAATAATATAGGCATTGGAACTGCTGCGATTACTACAATAAGCGCTGATGCCGGTCTTTTTCCATCAGTGGCGCCTAAACTCGAAGTGATAACAGGGACAAGCGCAGGGGCTTATAAGGAGGCTGTTGTTATAAGGCATACCGCTATTGACTCGACGGCTGTTTCAAGAGAGCTGGGACTGCTTCTTAAAGCTTCAAGTGAAAATAATGCTACTGAATCAAATAAAATGAGCGGCATGATGTGGTGGTCGAGCGCGGCTTATGGAAACTCCAGTAATTTGAGTCTAGTTCACGCGAATAGTAAGGTCTTGACGGTTAATTTTTCCGGTAATGTCGGTATTGGGATAACTGACCCAGGAGGTTATAAATTGAATGTTAACGGAACATCATATTTTTCCGGTAATGCTTACTTTACCGCCGATGTTTCCGCTTTGTCTTTCACCGACCGCACGCCATATCCGGAGAATTTAGGCGTGGCTTATGATGCGGTGCTATCAATGAAGAAATTACCAGACGGGATATATGATCCTAATAATAAAGAAAACCAGTTAGACCATTCGTCGCTTACCGATTTTGTTCGCGGAACGAATGGCGATCGTGATTTGTCGGCAACCGTCTCGGCGCAGAATGAAGTGATAAAAGATTTGATAAAGAGAATAGAAGAACTAGAGAACAAAGATAAATAATTTTCAATTTTCAATTTCTAATTTATAATTAATGAAATCATGAAAAAGAAATCGTCAAAAGTTATTTTAATCGTTGTTTTGTCGCTTGCGGCTTTAGGAATTATCGCGGGCATTTTAGTTTCTTTTTGCTATAAGCCGTATATGGCAGTGTATTTAACGACCGGAAACATTTATTTCGGGAAAACGAGTTTGTTCCCGTGCGTCAAAATGCAAGACCCGTGGTTTTTCCAGAGCACGGAAGACGGAGGTCTTAGCTTTCAAAGATTTTCCGATGCCGTTTGGGCGCCTAAAACCGGAATGAAAATAAATAGAAATCAGATAGTGTTTATGTCTAAGTTGTCCGAGACGAGTCCCATCATTGCCACTATGGAGGGCAAAGGGGTTCCACAACAGCAATTTCAACAAACCGGGGTTCCCGACGTGAGCGGAGCGGAAATAGACGAAGGAAATTAACGAGAGGCGACGCTTACAAAGATAATTTGCGAGGGATGAAGTGGTCTCATAATTCTCGCCGCTTCTTTCATGGTTTCGCCTGAGGTTACGACGTCGTCCAAAATGATTATCACGGAACCGCGCGGAATCTTACGGGCTTTCCCAGAAAGGGAGAAACAGTCTTTTATGTTCAGTGAACGGAGAGAATCGTCTTTGAGATTGCTTTGCGGAGGAGTCCATTTATCGCGTTTTAAAGCTTTGATTACGGGAATGCGCAATTCGCGGCCGATATTTGCGGCCAAAATTTCCGACTGATTGAAACCGCGTTTCCATCTTTTTATGAAGTGCATCGGAATGGGAACGATAAAAGCTTCTTTTTCTTTCGGGATAAGGGCCGTGAATCCAGAAAGGTCCAAATGCTTTAACATCATTTCCGAAAGAAATTTTCCCGCTTTCCAGACCCGGTCGTATTTCATCGTCTTAATGAGATTCTGAACGGCCGGATCTTTATAGTCCGTTGCCGCGAATAAAAACCGATTGCCGAGTTTTGTCGGAGCTTTGCGGATGATTACCGATTTGGCGCAATGAACGCAAAGCAGCTTCGGCCCTTTAACTTCTTTGCCGCAATTCGCGCAAATTCCCGGAATAACGACATCCAAGATGCCGTAGAAAACGCCGAAGAACTTCGCTTTAAGTTCGTGCTTCATAGTCTCAGGTTATATAATGAATATTATAGATATGAGCGGATAATCGGAATACCCATGAAATTACCGAATTTGTTTGGAAAACTTTTTAGCGGGCAGCCGCCGCAGGTGACTAAAGGGCCTTATCTCGGGGTGGATATAGGCACGGTTTCCGTAAAAATCGTGGAAATTGACATGCGAGGAGGGAAGCCGACGGTCGTTAATTACGGCATGATAGAGTCTCCAGATTATCTTGAAAGAGTAAACGGCGTGGTGCAGACAAGTTCGCTGAACGTGGCGGATGGCAACGCGGCGGATATGATCCGGACTCTTCTTGCGCAAATGGGAACGAGAACGAGAGACGCGGCCGTCGCCATTCCGTCTTTTTCGGCATTTTCTTCAGTCATAGATTTGCCGGCGATGACAACCGAAGAAACGGCGCAAGCGGTGCCTTATCAGGCGCGATCGCTCGTACCGCTGCCGATGTCTGACGTAACGATAGACTGGACGCCCATCGGCCAATTTGAAGACAGTGCAGGAACCAAAAAGCAAAGGGTGTTTTTGATTTCCGTCCCGAACGAGCAGATAAACGCGCACAGAGACGTTTGTAAAAGAGCGGGGTTGAACTTGAAAATGCTTGAAGTGGAGGGATTAAGCATCGCGCGATCGCTCACTTACGGAGACAAAGAAGATTCGCTTTTGTTTGATATCGGCGCTTTTACGAGCACTGTCGCGGTTGCCGGACAAGGAATACTTAAATACTCGGTTCAAACCGATTTTGCGAGTAATTCTTTGACTCAATCGCTCGCGAAAGGCTTAGGAATCAACGCCAAAAGAGCGGAAGCGCTGAAGCGGCAGAGAGGTTTGTCGGGAATGACGGGAGAATACGGATTATCCACACTAATGACACCTTTTATTGATGTTATACTTAACGAAGGAATAAAAGCCAAAAACGTATTTGAAGGAGGAGGAGGCAAAATATCAAAAATCATTCTTTCGGGCGGAGGAGGCAGCACGCAAAGTCTCGTTGACTATGCGGGGAGACAGTTTGGGCTTCCGGCTGAAAGAGCCAATCCATGGGGATCGGTGTCTTATTCGCCGGAGTTTGCGCCTCTACTTCAATCGGTTGCAACACGATTTGCCGTGGCGGTCGGAGTCGGAATAAAACCGTTCATCGGTTGATTTCCATCATGACAGGAGAATAAAAAAATGGCAGATAATCTTCCAACGTCAATGACGGTAAACGCGCCATCAAGGAGCCTTGTTCCCTGGAAGGCGCTTACTTTTTCCGCGGTAATATTCGGGCTGTCGCTCATCATATACGCGGGACTCGCTTTCGGGTACAAACCGTTTGTTTCGGCTTCCATAAAAAGCGCTGAAGCGAGAATTGCCGAATTGGATAAAGTCGCTCCCCAAGGAGAAGCGGAGGCGGAATTCATTCAATTTTATTCGCAGCTTACGAACATAAAATCTCTTTTATCTTCTCATATAGGCATTACGTCTTTCTTAAACACGCTTTCAGCAAACACGATGCCGAACGTGGGATTTTCGGGAGCGACCATAAACGTTACCGGAAGGATGGTAAACATGACCGGTTTCGCGGATACGTTTGAAACTCTTGCCGGACAATTGGCCGCGTATGAAAACGTCCAGAATTTAAGAAAGGTTACGCTTTCAAACGCGAGAGTCGCGGATAATGTCATAAGGTTTGAATTGAGATTGGACGCTTTTCCTGACTTGTTTAAATTTGTTCCGCCAGTTCAACCTCAAATAGAGCAGCCGATTAACGAGAACGAAACAACTCCGCCTCAAAGCTAAAGAATCATTAGCGAATGAAAGAATCAACGAAAAGACTAATAGTGTTGCTCGGAAGCCTGGTTTTCGTGGCCGGAGCTCTTTACGTTTTTGCGAAACTCATAAGTCCAAAATTCAGCGAGATACAAACGTTGCGAGGGCAAAGACAAAGCATTTCGGCTCTCCTTGCCGATTACGAAACGGCAATACAGGAAAAAAACAGGGTTCTTGCAAGGTACGAGAATGTATCCGCGTTGCGGAGCGTTTTTTCCGAAGTAGTTCCGCCGACGGAAGACGTACCTTCGTTTATGAATCAGCTTTACGGACTCGCAAAATTGAACGAAGTTACCGTTGATTCCATTGAATTTCAGGAATTGTCTCTCCAAACGACAAGCGCCGGTTCGCTTGCAAAGCCCTATGGAACCGTTCAAGCAACCATAAAATGCGCAAGCAAGTATGAGAACATGAAAGCTTATTTGAGCGCCATTGAAACGAACATCCGGCTAATGGATGTAACGTCTATAAACATTACGGAAGGTTTTGATAACGATCCTATTCTGGTGTACACAATGACGGTCTCGGCTTATTATTTAGCAGAATAACGTAATATGGCGATAATTATCCAAGAAAATGGAAGAAAAGGAATGATAATACCGCTTTTGATAGGAGGAGCGGTTTTGATCGTTGCCGCGCTCCTCGCGTATTATCTTTTCTTTTCGCCGGCGCCCATAGTGGACATCATCGGCTCAAGCGGTTATCAAAGCACGTCCGTTTTTTCGGTGGCCACGTTAGACATTGATTCGGTGGTCAATTCGCAGGTTTGGAACGCCATTCAAAAAGAATCGCTGGTTCCGCCGATAGTTTCAGAAGTAATTTCCGCAAAAGAAAATCCTTTCCAATCGTTTAGTCCTAATAGGACTAACAACACAAGATAATGGATGCTCGCATTCTCGCAGACAAGTTAATTGAACGTTCGGTTCTTTCGGACGAACTGGCGCAAAAGCTCATTACCGAATCCCGCGACACGGGGAAAAGTTTTGAGGACATAATCCTTACGAGAAAACTTGTTGATGACGTAACTCTCGCGCAGGTAAAATCCGCCGCGCTTAAAATTCCGTACCAAAAAGTGGACCCGGCTTCGGTCTCGGAACAAGTGCTTACGCTTATACCGGAGGAAACGGCGAGAAATTATAAAATAGCGCCGCTTGCCGTTTCGGGAAACATGGTGATTGTCGGAATGGTTGATCCGGACGACATGCGGGCGCAGGAAGTGTTGAAATTCGCCGCAAAGCAAAACAAAATGACGCTCGGCGTTTATTTGATTTCCAGAACCGATTGGGAAATGGTTCTAAGAAGATATACTCCTTACGAAAGAGAAATACAGGAAGCCATAAGAGCGGTGGGAGCAAAGCCCGGAACGATGCCGACCGTTCAACGGGTCGTTTCGCTTGACGAAGAAAAGGCCGGCGTTGACGAGGCGCCGATAATCAAAATAGTTTCTTCAACGCTACGAGCGGCCGTGGAACAGCAAGCCTCGGACATTCACATAGAACCGGGAAGAACGAAATTAAGAATAAGATTCAGGATAGACGGAACGTTAAGAGAGGTGGCTTCGTTTCCGCTTGAACTTTTGCAGCCGATAGTTTCAAGAGTAAAAGTTCTTTCGGACCTGAAAATTGACGAAACGCGAATTCCTCAAGACGGAAGATTCAGAACGGTGATATTCGGACGGGACGTGGATTATCGTGTTTCAACTTTTCCGACTCCTTCGGGAGAAAAAGCGGTCATCCGCGTACTTGACCCCACGATAGGGTTGAAAGGAATGGCCGATTTGGGACTTGTGGGAAGAAACGCCGAATGGGTAACGGAGGGATTAAAAAAACCGTTCGGAATGGTGCTCGTAACCGGCCCAACGGGTTCGGGAAAAACGACCACGCTTTACGCTTTTTTGCAGACGCTTAACAAAGAAGACGTGAATATTTTGAGCATGGAAGATCCGGTTGAATATTTCGTGGCGGGAGTCAATCAATCACAGATAAGACCGGACATAGGATACACGTTCGCATCGGGATTGAGGCAGGCGCTTCGGCAAGACCCGGACATCATCATGGTCGGTGAAATTCGAGATAACGAAACGGCGGATCTCGCGGTGCAAGCGGCGCTAACAGGGCATGTGGTGCTCTCAACGCTTCATACGAACAACGCCGCGGGAGTAATACCGAGACTTTTGGATATGGGAGTCGCGCCTTTTCTTTTGCCGCCGGCCTTGAACATTATGCTTGCGCAGAGACTTGTTCATCGGCTTTGCGAAAACTGCAAAAAGCCTGAAGACGCTTCTCCGGATATAGAAAAAATAATAGAAGAAGAAATGGCCAAAATGGCGCCGGAAGTGAAAGCGACAGTCAAATATAAAGCGCCGTATAAAGTTTACAGAGCGCCGGGATGCGAAAAATGCAAAGGAAAAGGAACGCTCGGACGCATCGCCCTTTATGAAGTGATGAAAATGACGAGAGAACTTGAGGACGTTATCAGTGCCGGAATGAGCGAGGGAAAAATAAGAGACGAAGGAGTAAGGCAAGGAATGGTAAGTCTTCGTCAAGACGGAATAATGAAATCTTTGGACGGAGTTATCTCAATGGAAGAAGTACTTCGGGAAACGGCAGAAACGTAAACGATAACCCACAACTTCTAACTCATAAATCACAACTTACAAAATACAAACTACAACTCAAAACGCAAAAAGTAGTTTTTTGACTTTTCTTCTGATTTGTGCTATAGAGGAACTACAGGTATTTAGCTCTAGCTTTTTACCAAGTAAAAACAACTGAAAGGAGGCGGCTAGAATGTCAGCCGTCAAGCAGGGTGTTGTAGCTGGAAGTGTTAAGCCCAGCAGAAGGACGACTAACTGGTGGATCGCACCCGTGGTGAGTGTGGTACTCATCGTTGTGGCGGCAGTGGTGGTTCTTGGCGTTATGAACGGCTTTTGCCTAAT